>DATJNU010000147.1:0-21675 GCA_035507775.1 Jatrophihabitans sp. | reverse complement strand
AACCGTGCAGCCAGGCGATCTGATCGTGCAGCTCGGTCGGCGACAGTGCCGCCAGCATCGCGTTGCGCGCCTCGGCGGCCTCGCCGGCCGGGTGCCAGAGCTGGGTGCTCTCCCGCGAGATCCGCTGGATCTGGGCCGTCCGGTCGCGGCGCTGTTCGTTGTAGGTCTGCAACTGCTGGACAATCTCGCCCGGGCCGGCCAGCAACCGGCCGAGCAGCACCGCATCCTCCAGCGCCTGGCAGGCGCCCTGCGCGGCGTAGTGCAGCATCGGGTGCGCGGCGTCGCCGAGCAGCGCCACCCGGCCGTCGGTCCAGGCGTGCACCGGCTCCCGGTCCACCAGGGCCCAGGACTTCCAGTCGGTGCCCAGGGCGATCAGCCGCCGGGTGGTCTCGCCCATCTCGGCGAACTCGGCCCGCACCAGCTCGTCCGGCACCGGCACCCCGGCGATCGGCTCGGTCACCCCGGTCTCGCGGCTGGCGGCCACGTTCAGGAACCGGCCACCGGCGATCGGGTAGTGCACCAGGTGCCGGCCGGGACCGGCCCACCAGGCCACCGTCCGCGGGAAGCGCAGCTCCTCGGGCACCGCCTCCATCGCCACCATGGTGCGGTAGACGGTCAGCCCGAGCACCCGCGGCTCGCCGTCGCCGACCAGCTGCCGGCGCAGCGCGGAGTGGATGCCGTCCGCGCCGATCACCAGGTCGCCGGTCACCGGCTCGCCGCCGGCCAGCAGCACCGCGGCCCGCGAGCCGTCCTGCCGGTAGCCGGTCGCCGGGCAGCTGCTGCGCAGCGTGATCGCCGGATGCGCCAGGCAGGCGTCGAGCAGCAGCCGGTGCAGCTCGGCGCGATGCACCACGAAGTACGGCGAACCGAACCGTCGCTGGTACCCCTCGGTGAGCGGCAGGCTGGTGACGTGCCGGTCGGTCATCCCGTCGGCGAAGCGCAGCTCGTCCATCTGCACAGCCGTCCGCCGGACGGTCGGCCCGACCCCGAGCGCGTCCAGGGCGTGGATGCCGTTCGGTGCGATCTGGATGCCGGCGCCGATCTCGGCGAACTGCTCGGCCCGCTCCAGCACGGTGACCCGGTGGCCGGCCGCGGCCACGCTGAGCGCCGTTGCCAGTCCGCCGATGCCGCCGCCGACGATCACCGTCGTGGGCATGATTGCTCCGTTCCCGCCCGGCCGCGTCGGCCGGTGCGATGTCCGGGCCGGTCAGCGACCGACGCGCTCCTGGGCCTGCTCGGCCGGTCCCTGCGCCCGCTCGGCGATGATGCGCGCCAGCTCCAGCCGCTTGATCTTGGTGGTGGCGGTGTGCGGCAGGTCCGACAGCCGCCACTGCACCGGTTCAGCCATCGGCGGCAGCCCGGCGGTGGCGCGCCGCCACTCGGCCGGATCCAGCCGCGCGCCGTCGTCCAGCGCGATGACCGGCACCGGCAGGCCGTCCGGCCCCGGGATGATCACCACCTCGCGCAGGTCGGCGAGCTTGCCGAACAGCGCGTCCTCGACCGCGAGGGTGCTGCCGAAGCCCTCGATCAGGTCGACCTCGCGGTCGAGCAGGTGCACGCAGCCGAGCCGGGTGCGGTAGCCGACGTCACCCATCCGCCACCAGCCGCCGTCGGAGACCTGCTGGTCGTACCGCTCCTGCTCACCGAGGTAGGTGCGCACCCGGCCGTCGCTGCGCACCTCGATGTAGCCGGGGTTGGTGCGCGAGGGCGGCAGCCCGTTGCGGCTGACCACCCGCGCGTCGGTCATGCCGGGGAACGGCATGCCCACACAGCGACCGTCCGCGCCCTCCGGGTGCCGCCGGGTGAAGGCGCGCACCACGGCCGGGCCGACCTCGCTCTGCCCGTACAGCTGGCCGAACAGCGGCAGCCGGCGCGCGCTGGCCCCGAGCAGGGTGTGCACGGTTCGCGGGTGGATCGCGTCGAACGTGCTGCTGAAGAGCTTCACCCCGGCCAGCGGCCGGCGCGGGTCGGTGGCCATCGGCTCCCAGGCCATGAACGAGTTCGGATGCGCCTCCAGGATGCTCGGCCGGTACTCCACGAACAGCTCGGCCGCGCGGTCCAGCCGGTCGTCGACCAGCACCAGCATCCGCAGGCCGCGCAGCAGCGAGATCGCCATCGCGGTGAAGAGCCGGGAATGCACGAACGAGACGTGGATCGCGACGGTGTCGCCCTTGCGGATGATCGGGGTGACCGCGGTGGCCTGCGGCCGGTAGCGGGCCTGCAGCGTCCGGCTGGTGTGCACCGCGAGCTTCGGGGTGCCGGTGGTGCCGGAGGTGTGGGTGATCAGGGTGGGCTCGTCCGGCGACCGCGGGATCACCGCGCGGCGCGGGCAGTTCACCAGCGAGCGCAGCGACACCGCCGACGGGTGCTCGCCACTGGCCAGCAGCACCTGGGCGGCCAGGCCGAACACCTCGTCGGTGAGGTCGGCCGCGAGCTTGGCCTCGTCGGTGAGCAGGAACGGCTGGCCGACCCGGCGCAGCAGTTCGAGCACCGTCGCGCCGTCGAGCATCGGCGACAGCAGCACCGGCACGCCGCCGGCCCGGGCCACCGCGCAGGCGAGCAGCGTGATGTCGAAGCCGTTGGACTTGTAGACGACGACCCGGTCACCCGGGCGCACCCCGGCCTCCCAGAGCCGGGAGGCCAGGTCGGCGATCAGCTCGGCGACGGCGGCGATGCCGATCCGCCTGCCGAGTTCCGGCGCGACCGACAGCTCGTGGTCGAGGACCAGTTCGTTGCCGGGATGCCGGGCCGCGCCCCGCTCGAAAAGGGTGCCCAGTCCGATGCCCCGATTGCCGATGCGCTGCAGTATCACGGTCAAGCCTCTCGTGGTTCGTGGCGCCGGTGACCTGCCCGGGCGCCGGACGTGCCGCTCGCCGCGCTGGTCAGGCGCGGTCGAGGATCTGCTTGAGCCGGCCGGCGGTGACCGCCATGTCGTGGTGCAGCTTGGCGCCCCACTCGGTGAAGAACTGCTCCTTCTCCGCCGGGCTCATCTCCGAGGTGATGCCCTGGATCCCCTCGGTGGGCGCGCCCATCCGGAACCGGTGGACGAGCCGGCTGCCGCCACCGGGCGCGGGCTCGATCTCGAAGCCCCAGACGCTCTCCTGCCGGGCACCGGTCTTGGTCCGCATCGCCCACTCGAAGACCCGGCCCGGCTCGGCGGTCACCACCTCGGACTCGGTGCTCCACCGGCCCCGGACGACCGGCGCCCAGGCGACCACGTCGGCGGACCGGTCGTTCTCGCCCTGGAACACCGCGCCGACCGTGGCCGGCTCGCCGGAGATCCAGCTGCCGCCGAGGCATTCCTCGCTCCACTCGCCGCTTCGGCCGAGGTCGGTGACCAGCGCGTAGACCTGGTCAGGGGTGCTGGCCACCGTCACCTCGACGTGCACGTCGAAGAGCAGGGGGGTGTGCAGGGTGCTTGCAGTCATGATTTCCAGCCTCGTCGCAGGGGTATTCGGGTTTCAAAGGTGAAATGTCGGCTTCGTCAACTCAGCCGGCAAGCCGCGGGAAGAGTGCCGCGGCGTTGTCCCGGGCCAGCCGGGAGCGCCGGTCGTCGTCCATCGGATAGCCCTGGGCCAGCGAGTCGAACAGCCCGATCGCGAACTCGGGCACGAACGGGTAGTCGCTGCCGAAGAGCACCCGCTCCGGATCGGCGAAGCCGAGCAGGCTGGGCAGCGCCGCCGGCGTGGTGCACAGCCCGGTGTCGAAGTAGAACCGGCGCAGCACCGCCATGGCCGAGGCCGGGTTGCCGTCCTTGGCCAGGAACGGCGCGACCCGGAACGCCTGGTACGGCAGGAACCCGCCGCCGTGCGGCAGGATGAACTTCAGGTTCTCGAACTGCTCCAGCCGGCCGTGCTGGGCCAGGCTGACCGCGGTCCGGGTGGTCTCGAACGGGAAGTCCACCGCGGCCGGCGGCAGCCCGGGCAGCGCCGGGGCGCCGGGCAGGCAGGCCGGGTGCACGAACACCGTCGCGGCCCGCTTGTCGAGTTCGGCCAGCAGCGGCACGAACTCCTCGTCGCCGAGGTAGCGACCCTCGACGTTCGACAGCAGCAGCACGCCGTCGGCCTGCAGCTCGTCGAGGGCGTGCCGGGCCTCGGCGATGGCGCCGGCCACGTCCGGCAGGGTCAGCGTGGCGAAGAACCCGAACCGGCCCGGGGCGCCGGCCACCACCTCGGCGGTGTAGGTGTTCAGCTCGCGGGCCTTGGCCCGGGCCGTGGCGTCGTCGCCGAAGTGCACGCCCGGCTCGGAGACCGACAGCACCGCCGCGGCGATGTCGTTGCGGTCCATCATGGCCAGCGCCTCGTCGGGCGACCAGGGCGGCAGCTGCTCCTCGACCCCCTGGGTGCGCAGCCACTCCGGGTGGCCGGGCGGCACCAGGTGCGCGTGGACGTCGATCCGTCGGGCGGCTGACATGTGAGCGTTCTCCTTATCGAACAGGGTGAGGTGCTAGCCGGTCACGGCCAGGGACTGCTCCGGCCGGGCCGGGGTGCCGGCCAACCGGGCCAGCGGCCGCAGCAGCTGGCCGACGATCGCCGGACCGTTCTCGGTGAGCACGGACTCGGCGTGGAACTGGGTCGAGGCGAAGAACCCGCCACGGGTGGCGTGGATCTCGCCGGTCTCGGGGTCCCGGCTGATCCGCACCGGCCCGACATCGGGCAGGTCGAGCAGGTCGGCCTCGGCCCGGGCGGCGAAGGTGTTGTAGAAGCCGACCGTCTCCGGCGTGCCGAACAGGTCGACGGTCAGCTGGATGCCCTGGTTCGGCACCTCCCGGCGCACGATCGGCAGGCCGAGCTGCAGGCAGAGCACCTGATGGCTGAGGCAGACCGCCAGGAACGGCCTGCGCCCGTCGAGCAGCGCGCGCAGCTGCCGGTGCAGGTGGGCGATCTTGGGGTGCCCGAGGTCGGTCGGGTCGCCCGGCCCGGGACCCATCACCACCAGCGCGTAGTCCTCGGTGCGGTACGGGTCGTCGTAGCGGCGCACCGTGACGTCGAGGTCGAGCGAGCGCAGCTCCTTGTCGATCATCGAGGTGAAGGTGTCCTCGGCGTCGATGACCAGCACCCGTCGGCCGGCCAGCTCCCGGTGCGGGTCGGCCCGGTGGTCGGGCCGCCCGGCCCGCCAGAAGCTCGCGATCTGGGTGCTGCGCTCGGCCAGGGCCCGCCGCACCTGCGGGTGCTCGCTCAGCTTCGGCGACCGGTTGGCCGTCAGCGCCGCGATCAGCCCGGCCGCCTTGGCCCGGGTCTCGGCCACCTCGCCCTCGGGCCGGGAATGCCGCACCAGGGTCGCGCCGACGCCGGCCCGCAGCCGGCCGTCGGCCGAGATCTCCGCGCTGCGGATGAGGATCGCCGAGTCGAGGGTCCGCTGCCCGGCGCCGTCCCGGCCGATCAGCGCGATGGCGCCGCTGTAGTAGCCGCGGCCGTCCGGCTCGTACTGCTCGATCACCCGGCAGGCGCTCTCCAGCGGGCTGCCGGTCACCGTCGGCGCGAACAGCGTCTCGCGCAGGCTGTCCCGGGGGTCGAGCCGGCTGGCACCCTCGATGAAGTACTCGGTGTGCGCGAGCCGGGCCATCTCGCGCAGCTGCGGGCCGATCACCCGCGGCGTGTCGTGGCAGATCCGGCTCATCATCTTCAGTTCCTCGTCGAGCACCATGTGCAGCTCGTCGATCTCCTTGGGATCGGTGAGGAACTCCAGCACCTCCTCCAGCGAGGCGCCGCGCTCGTCCGGGTAGCGCAGCGTGCCGCTGATCGGGTTCATGGTGGCGATGCCGTCCCGCACGCTCAGGTGCCGCTCGGGGCTGGCCCCGACGAAGGTGCGCTCGCCGGTGTGCACGACGAAGGTCCAGTACGCCCCCGACTCCTGGGCCAGCAGCCGGGAGAACAGCGACAGCGCGGTGGTCGGGGTGAAGCCGGCCAGGTCGGCCACGAACGAGCGCTTGAGCACGAAGTTGGCGCCCACCCCGCGCCCGATCTCGTCCCGCTGGATCCGGCGGACGGTCTCGGCGTAGCTCTCGTCGTCGAGGTCGAAGCCGACGTTGGCCAGTTCGAGGGGCGGATCCGGGATCCGCCGCAGGGCCTCGGCCACCTCCACCGTGCCCTGGGCGGTGACCGTCATCGCGATCAGCGGCGCGCCGTCGTCGACGCAGCGGAAGCCCCGCTCGGCGACCTGCCGGTACGGGATGACCGTGAGCACCTCGTGCCGGTCGGCGCCGGTCGGTGCGGTTTCGGCCTCGTCCGACAGGGGAATGTCGGCCAGCCGGGCAGGCTGCGACACCTCGCCGGTCAGCACGGTGAGCACGCCCGGCCCGGTCGTCTCGGGCCGGAACAGCACCGCGAACGGGCCCGGCGGCTCGCGCAGGATCGCATCCAGCAGCTCGCTGCCGGTCGGACGAGCGGTCACGCGAACACCTCCTCCGCGGTCAGCACCACCGCGCAGGTGTTGGCGGCGTACTCCAGCGCCAGCCGGTGGTGCCGGGGGGTGAAGTCGCCGACCGCGTCGGCGACCAGGAACGTCTCGATGTCGTTGCTGAACGCCTCGACCGCGGTCATCAGCACGCCGATGTGCGCGTACACCCCGCACAGGATCAGCTGGTCGCGGCCGGCCGCCCGCATCCGCTCCAGCAGCCCGGACCGGAAGAAGGCGCTGTAGCGCCACTTGGTGAACGTCCAGTCCCGCGGGCCCGGGGCCAGCGGCGCGACCACCTGCCGGTCGGTCGCGGTTGCCTTCATGCCGGCGCCCCAGAAGTCCACCAGCAGGCCGCGGTCGTCCGGCGTCATGTCACCGGGCTGGGCGGTGTAGCCGATCGGCACCCCGTGCTCGGCGCACCGCCGCCGCAGCAGGCCGGCCCGGTCGATCAGGTGCGCCCGGTGCTCGTCGGTGAACGGCCGCAGGAAGAAGTTCTGCATGTCGTGCACGAGCAGCACCGCCCGCGCTGCGTCCGGCCGCCAGCCGGCGGTGTTCGCGGGCAGGTCGTCGGCGATCGGGCGGAAGCTCTCGATCGTCGGGATACCGGCCACGGTGCTCTCCTTCGGGTCTGGTGCGGGAACGGTGCCTGCGGTCGGGCGCTCAGACGCCCAGCGTCGCGCCGCCGTCGACGACGAGCTCGTGCATGGTGATGTGCCCGGCCCGGTCGGAGAGCAGGAACGCGACCGCGTCGGCGACGTCGGACGGCTGGGCCAGCTTGCCCAGCGGGATGCCCACCTTGAACGTGTCCAGCGAGCCGGCGATGGTCGCCTGCCGGCCGCTGTCGTCCTGCCACATCGAGTGCAGCATCGAGGTGTCGGTCGAGCCCGGCGAGACCACGTTGCACCGGATGCCGTGCCGGGCCACCTCCAGTCCGAGGGTCCGGGTGTAGTAGCTGGAGGCGGCCTTGGTGGCGCCGTAGCCGGCCATGCCGGCCCGCGCGGTGCCGCCGGAGTTCGAGGCGATGGTCACCAGCGCGCCGTGCCGCCGCGGCACCATCCGGTTCACCACGGCGCGCGACATCAGGAACACCCCGGTGACGTTGACCGCGAACATCTGCAGCCAGTCCTGCTCGGACAGCGTGCGCGCCTCGCCCATCCGCAGCACGCCGGCCCCGTTGACCAGGTAGTCCAGCTCGCCCAGCTCGGCCTCGACGGTCGCGACCACGTCCTCGACCTCGTCGGCCCGGGTCACGTCCGCCGCGAACGGGGTGACGGCGAACTCCTCGGTGCGCAGCTTCTCGGCGAGCGTGTCGAGCTGGTCGGCGTCCCGGTCGACCAGGGCCACCTGGCAGCCGAGCCCGGCCAGCGTGCGGGCCACCTCGGAGCCGATGCCGCCGCTCGCGCCGGTGACCAGCGCGGTCCTGCCTGCCATGCCGTCCATCGCCGTCCCCTGGGTCGCCTCGTCCTGCCGTGGTGGGTGTTGCCGTCCGGAGCCGGTCACCGCCGGACCGCCGGTTCGCGCCGCCAGTAGTGCGACCGGGTCCGGTTCGGCTGCTCGCCGGGGCCGTCCGGGCGCCAGGCCGCGGCCAGCAGCTGGGCCTGCTCGGGATTGAGCCGGGGATCGCAGAACGACCGGTAGTTGGCGCCCATCCGGTGGGCAGCGGCCTCGTCCAGCACGCATTCCTCGACCGGGTCCGGCGTGGTCTCCAGGTGCAGCCCGCCGGGCCGCGCGCCGGCCGACCGGACCGCCTGCTGGAAGGCGCGCACCTCGGCGATCATCGCGTGCAGGTAGCGGGTCTTGTGCCCGGTCGGCGCGGTCACCGTGTTGCCGTGCATCGGGTCGCTCAGCCAGATCGCCGGGTGGCCGGCCCGCCGCACCTCGGCGACC
This sequence comes from Jatrophihabitans sp., assembly GCA_035507775.1. GTDB lineage: Bacteria > Actinomycetota > Actinomycetes > Mycobacteriales > Jatrophihabitantaceae > Jatrophihabitans_A. Next base: position 13,389 of record DATJNU010000147.1, on the reverse strand, counting down.
AGCCGGGGCAGCAGCTCGGCGACGGTGGTCGCCCCCATCCGCACGATGAAGGTCAGCCGGCCGGGCAGCCGGTCGGGGTCGAGCCGCTCGCACAGCCGCAGCAGCTCCTCCGGCCGGGCCCGCGGGCCGAGCTTGTAGGCCACCGGGTTCGCGACCTGCGCCAGCAGCCCGACGTGCGCGCCGTCGAGCTGGCCGGTGCGCTCGCCGATCCAGGGCCAGTGGGTGGAGGCCAGCAGCAGGCTGCCGTCCGGTTGCCGGCGCACCAGCGGCAGCTCGTAGTCCAGCAGCAGCGCCTCGTGACTGGTCCAGACCGGGTCGTCGGCGCTGGGCCGCGCGGTGCTGCCGTGCCAGCCGAGGTGGCTCATCACCTCGGCCGCCGCGCGGTAGGCGGTCAGCATGTGCAGCGGGTCGGGGCGGCGCGCCTCGGGGGTCGGCGCCGGCCGGTTCACCATGTGGCCGCGATAGACCGGCAGCAGCTCGTCGCCCACCTGCTCGTACGGCGCGGAGCGGGGCTTGCAGAACTGCCCGCCGATCCGGCCGACCCGGATCACCGGGCGGTCCGCGGCCAGGGCCAGCTTGCCGGCCAGCAGGTCGAGCAGCGCGGCCTTGCGCCGGACGCTGGTCCCGTCGCACTCGTCGGGGTCCTCGGCGCAGTCGCCGCCCTGCACCACGAGCGCCTCGCCGGCCGCGACCCCCGCCAGCAGGCCGCGCAGCGCCGCCACGTCCTCGGTGCGGACGAGCGGTGCGCTGGCGGCCAGCTGCGCGCGGACCCGGGCGACGCCGTCAGGGTCGTCCCAGGGCGGCTGCTGCGCGGCGGCTTCCGGTCGGTCCTCGAACGGTGCGCTGTCCACTTCACCTCCGATGGCAGGTACGAACGGGCGGGTGCCGAGCCGGTAGCGCGGTTCCATCCGGCGCCGGGGCCGGCTCTGCTCCTCAATACGACACGACATGCTCACAACGCCCACTTAGTGCGTTTACCCATGCATGAGGCAATAGCAGCATCTCACCGCCCGGGGCGGCCCGCTCAACCCCAAACGTCGCCGCCGAGCGGCCGCCCCGCTGGGGTAGCCGGTCGGGTACCCCCAGCGGTACCCGGACGGCGATGGCCTTCGAGCACCCCGAACGCACTCCCGCCGGGCGCCGGGTGCCGGGGGAGCATGAAATCCGAACGAATCACCCGAACCTGCCGCTTGCCGGCACGGGCCCGGCAGGCTGCCGGCCTCGGGTCTCCGTTCGACCCCACCGCCAGAAGTCCGCGTCAGCGAGCGCGGCCGGCCGGGTGCCGGACCGCGGGCAAGGACGCCCGCCGGTGTGGGTGCCGGCCAGGATCGCAAGGAGGCCAGACCGTGACGATGGACGATGCGGCGAACCCTGCCGGGTTCGGCGTGGGCATCAGGGCCATTGGCGTGCGCATCCCCGAGCAGGTGGTGACCAACGCCGACCTCGAGCAGCGGCTGACCACCACCGACGAGTGGATCACCACCAACATCGGCATCACGACCCGGCACTGGTCGGCGCCGGAGGAGAACACCTCCGACCTGGGCGCGGCCGCGCTGCTCGACGCCTGCCAGCAGGCCGGGGTCAGCCCGGACTCGATCGACCTGGTCATCTGCGGCACCTACACGCCCGACCACATGATCCCGGCCGCCGCGGTGGCCATCATGCGCAAGGCCGGCCTGCGCGACGTGCCCGGCTTCGACGTCAACAGCGGCGGCTGCCCGGGTGGCGTGTTCGCCCTCGACGTCGGCGCGAAGTACGTCGCGTCCGGCCAGTACCGGCGGGTCGCGGTGGTGCTCGCCGACGTCACCACCAAGCTGTTCGACCCCGAGGACCGCACCGTCGGGGTGATCTTCGGCGACGCAGGCGCCTGCTACCTGCTGGAGCCGACCGCACCCGAGTTCGGCGTCTCGCCCGCGCTCATGCACAGCGACCCGACCACGTACGAGACCGCGTACGTGATGCGCGAGGAGCGCAGCTGGCCGGACGGCAGCCCGAAGAAGACCGCCTACGGCGACAACTTCTGCTACATGCACGGCCGGTCGGTGCGCGACTACGCGCTGGACCGGATCCCGGACTTCACCGAGGGCCTGGTCAAGAAGGCCGGCCTGGCGATGGACGACGTCGACCTGATCATCTTCCACCAGGCCAACTACCACCTGATCCACCTGATGATGGAGCGGCTCGGGCTGCCGGCCGAGAAGACCCTGACCACGGTGCAGAAGTACGGCAACACCTCCGGCTCCGGGGTGCCGATCGCGCTGCGCGAGGCGATCGACGCCGGCCGGGTGAAGCCCGGCGACAACGTGGTGCTGGTGTCCTTCGGCGCCGGCATGAGCCACGGTGGCACCGTGGTGCGCTGGGCCGGCGAGCGGGACTTCGTGCAGGCCTGGTGACCGCGCGGGAGCGTGGGAGGGGAGCGTCGTGACCCGGCTTCTCGACGCCGGTGCCAGCCAGGCCGAGCCGCTGCCCGGCTTCCGGCGGATCGAGGTGCGGCACGCCGGCGGGCTGACCGAGCTGCGGCTGGCGCGTCCCGAGCGGCGCAACGCCATCGACCTGCTGACCGCGCAGGAGCTGCTGGCCGCGGCCCTGTCCGAGCGGACGGCGGCCAGCCGCTGCGTGCTGCTCACCGGGGCGGGGGAGCACTTCTGCGTCGGCGGTGACCTGAAGAGCTTCGCCGGCCGGCCCGACCTGCCCGAGCACCTGGGCACCGTGACCGGCTACCTGCACGCGGCGATGAGCCGGCTGGCCGCGTTGCCGGCCCCGCTGGTGGTCGCCGCGCAGGGCCACGTAGCCGGTGCCGGGCTCGGCCTGGCCTGCCTCGGCGACGTGGTGATCACCGAGGAGGGCAGCACGTTCCGGTCCGCCTACGCGGCCCTCGGGCTGACCCCGGACGCGGCCACCAGCTACCTGCTGCCGCGGTTGATCGGCATCCGGCGGGCACAGCGGATGACGCTGCTCGGCCACGTGGCCGGCGCCGCCGAGGCGGTGGACTGGGGCCTGTGCACCGAACTGGTGCCGGCCGGCACCGCGACGGCGGCCGCCCGTGCCGTCGCCGAGCGGCTGGCGGCCGGCCCGACCCAGGCCTACGGCCAGACCACCCGGCTGCTGGGCGAGGCGTCCCGGCGCTCGCTGGCCGAACACCTGGAGGACGAGTCGGCCACGCTCACCCGGCTGGCCCGGACCACCGACGCCGTCGAGGGCATCGCGGCGTTCATCGAGCGCCGGACGCCGTCCTTCGACGGCCGGCCCGGCGCCTGAGGCCCGGTGCCTGAGGCCCGGCAGCCGCCGACCGCACGAGAGCCCGCCGCACCGAGGAGTGAGGAACAGATGGATCTGACCGGCAACGTCGCCCTGATCACCGGCGGCACCTCGGGCCTGGGCCTGGCGGTGGCGCAGCAACTGCTGGCCGCGGGCTCCAAGATCGTGCTGATGGGCCGGTCGGTCGAGCGCGGGGAGAAGGCGATGGCCGAGCTCGGCCGCGACGACGTGCGCTTCGTCCCCGGCGACGTGGTGGAGACCGCCGACATCCGGGCCGCGATCGAGGCCGCCCGGCAGCTCGGCCGGCTGGGAGCGGTGGTGAACTGCGCCGGCCTGGCCCGGTCCGGCCGGCTGCTCGGCCGGCAGGGACCGTTCCCGCTGGAGGAGTTCGAGCTCATCGTCCGGATGAACCTGGTCGGCACGTTCAACGTGGTGCGGCTGGCGGCCGAGGCGATGCAGGGCAACGACGACCAGGACGGCGACCGCGGCGTTATCGTGTGCACGTCCTCGATCGCGGCCTACGACGGCCAGCGCGGCCAGACGGCCTACGCCGCGGCCAAGGCCGGCATCTGCGGCATGACGCTGCCGCTGGCCCGCGACCTGGCCAAGTACGGCATCCGGGTGGTGACGGTGGCCCCGGGGCTCTTCGACACCCCGATGATGGCGACGCTGCCGGCCCCGGACGTGGAGGCGCTGGTGGCGCACACCCCGTACCCGAAGCGGCTCGGCCAGTCGGAGGAGTTCGGCGCCCTGGTCGCGCACGTGGTCGGCAACCGGATGCTCAACGGTGAGGTCATCCGGCTCGACGGGGCCATGCGGCTGGCCTACTGACCGGCTCCGCCGCCGACCCGGCGCCTGCCGCTGGCCGGCGCCGGGCTGCCGCGCGCCACCGTGCGCCTCGCCATGCCCACCGTGCGCATCGCCGTGCCCGCACGGTTGCCTTGCCATGCCCGCACGGGCTGTCCGGGCGTCCTCGCCCGGCCGCCAGACGATCCGCCGCGACCCCGCCTCGCCCCTGGAAGCCCGCAAAGTCGGGGCGTACCGGTCGGTAACACATTGCCGACTAGGAAAATGTCGGATTCTCTTAAGATGATGTTATTGAGAGAGTACGCTCACCATATGTCGAGTTCGGTAGCATAACCGCCGAAACGACTACGGGGGCGTTCCATGCTCATCGCGAGCGGATTCTTGGAGCAGTCACCGTGATCCATCTTGGCGTTTCGGCGCCATCTGTGACAGTGAGTCCGGCATGCCCGGGCATGGATCGGTGGAGGCAGTATGCGAGTCCTGGTAGCGGGCGCGACCGGGGTCATCGGTAGGCAGGCGGTGCCGGTGCTGCGCGCGGCCGGCCACGAGGTCGTCGCCGTGTCGCGCTCGCGGGACCGGGCCCAGCAGGCCGAGGCCGACGGCGCCGAGATCGTGCTGGCCGACATCCTCAACCGCGAGGGCATCGCCAAGGTGGTGCGCAACCAGGCGCCGGACGCGATCGTCCACGTGGCCACCGCGATCCCGGCCGAGATCAACCCGAAGAAGCTCGCCGAGGACTTCGCGGTCACCAACCGGCTGCGCACCGAGGGCACCCGCAACCTGCTCGACGCGGCCGAGGGGACGCCGGTCCGCCGGTTCGTCGCGGAGGGCCTGGCCTACGCCTACGACCCGGACGGCAAGGGCTCGGCGACCGAGGACGCCTCGCTCTGGCAGTCCCCGCCGGCGCAGTTCGAGCCGGTCCTGGGCGCGCTGCGCGAGCTCGAACGCCGCACCGCCGAGGTCAAGGGCCTGGTGCTGCGCTTCGGCCACCTCTACGGCCCCGGCTCGATCTACGCGGCCGACGGCTCGTTCACCCAGCAGGTGCGGGCCGGCAAGGTGCCGCTGGTCGGCGGTGGCACCTCGGTCTTCTCCTTCACCCACTCCTACGACGCCGCGACCGCGATCCTGGCCGCCGTCGAGGGGCACGCGGTGGGGGCGCTGAACGTGGTCGACGACGAGCCGGCCCCGATGAACGTCTGGCTGCCGGTCTTCGCCGACCTGCTCGGCGCCAAGAAGCCGAAGGGCGCCCCGGCGTTCCTGGCGAAGATGGCCGTCGGCGGCTGGGGGGTGGCGTTCATGACCAAGCTGCGCGGCGCCGACAACATCAACGCCAAGCGCGCCCTGGACTGGACGCCACGGTACCGCTCGTGGCGGGACGGCTTCGCCGGCGAACTGCAGCCGGCCGGTCGCTGACCGCCCGCACCCGGCCGGCCAGCCCCGGACGCGAGGTGGCCGGCAAGAAAGCTTGTGCAAACAAATTCAGAAGAAATGAAGAGTTCCACCGCGCAATCATCAAATTCGACGTCTGCTGATTTATCGCTCTCAGTAATTGGTTCGTCCCTAGTGAGGTTGTCCGCCATTAGCCCGTACCGAGGCTGATGCACCCGAAGCGGCGCTCGCACCATCGAGCACCGCAGGAACGAAGGATGTGGCACACAATGCGCACTGCCGTCGTGTCGATCGCCGACCAGCGCACCGCAGCCGTCGCGGCCGGTTCCGCCGGTTCCTCCGACGCCGTGCTGGCCGAGCTCAGCAGCCAGCTCTTCGGCTCCCTGCCGCGCAGCGACCAGCGGCGCAACGGCTCGCAGTATCTCGAGGGCCTGCTGTCGGTGGAGGGCCGCAAGTCGATCCGCAACATCGCCTCGGCCTTCGGCATCCAGGCGAACGAGCAGAGCCTGCACCACTTCATCAACTCCTCCACCTGGGACTGGCGCAGCGTCCGGCAGGCACTCTGTCGCTACCTGCTGCGCACCGCGCCACCGCAGGCCTGGGTGCTCTCTCCGATGATCACGCCGATGACCGGCCAGCAGACCGTCGGCGTCCAGCGCCGGTTCGTGCCGGCGATGGGCCAGCTGGTCAACGTGCAGCACGCGATCGGCGTCTGGGCCGGCTCCGAGCGGATGTGCAGCCCGATCTCGTGGCGGCTGCACCTGCCCGAGGAGTGGCTCGCCGACCCGGCCCGCCGCCGCAAGGCCTCGATCCCGGACGACATCGCCGCCGAGAGCCTCGAGGCCTGCATGGTGCGGGCGATGCTGGAACTGGCCGGCTGGCAGCTGCCGGTGCGGCCCGTGGTCTTCGACGCCCGGGCCTTGGACGCGGCCCAGGTGGTGCTGCCACTGGCCGCGGCCCGGCGCCCGCTGCTGGCCCGGGTGGACGACGACGTGCCGTTGCTGTCGGTCGAGTCGCTGACCCGCGGTGGGACGGCCCGGCCGCTGCGGGCCAGCCAGATCCTCTCCGGGGTGCAGAACATGCGCCGGCTGGTCGCCTGGTCCGACGACGGGACGCCGGAGGCCAAGCGGGCGAGCCTGTTCACCGCGGTCCGGGTGCGGATGCTCACCAGCCGGCCGCAGTCCGGCGGCGGTGAGGGCCGGGTGGCGGCCGGTGGCGAGCTGATGCTGCTGGGCGTCGGGCAGCCGGGGCGGCAGTGGCCGGCCCAGTGCTGGCTGACCAACCTCAGCGGTGCGGCACCGGGCGCGCTGCTGCAGCTGGGCCGGATGGTCGACCGGGTCGCCTGGAGCGCCACGGCGATCGGCGACGAGGTCGGCATCCGCGACTTCCGGGGCCGCTCGTTCGGCGGCTGGCACCGGCACGTCACCCTGGCCTCGGCCGCGCACGCCGTGACCGCCCTGGCCCAGCGCACCCCGGACCGCGCCAGCAACGTCTCCTAGCAGCCAGCACCGGCCCGGAACAGAGCACCGCCCGTAGCGGCGGGCGACCTCGCAGCGGACGGGCGACGGCCGGTAGCGGCCGGCACCGGCCCGTACCGGCAGGCAACGTCTCCCGAGGCGGGAGCCCGGTGGCGGACTCCCGCCTCAGACGTGCAGGACGGTGCGCACCCCGCGCAGCCGGCCGTCCTCCAGCTCGCGGTGCACCGAGGGCATCGCGGCCAGCGGCCGCTCCTCGACGGTGCGGGCCCGCAGCTGGCCGCCGGCCAGCAGCTGGTTGATCAGCCCGGCCGCCTCGGCGAGTTCGGAGACGCCCGCGTGCGAGATGACGAAGCCGACGATGGCGCCGTCCTTCATGTACAGCGCCCCGGCCGGCAGCACCGGGCGGGTGCGGGCGCCGGCCAGCAGCACGATCCGGCCGCGCCGGGCCAGCACCTCGACCGACGTGGTCAGGTCGTTCACGCCGGAGGTGTCGAGCACCAGGTCCACCCCGCGCGGGCTGGCGGCCCGGACCCGGCCGGCCAGGTTCGGGTCGGTGTAGTCGAAGACCTCGACGGCACCGAGCGATCGGCAGTGCTCGGCGTCGGCCGGCCGCGCCGTGGCCAGCACCGTGGCGCCGGCCCAGGCGGCCAGCAGCACCAGCGCCGAGCCGACGTTGCCGGCCGCGCCGGAGACCAGCACGGTGTCGCCGGCGCGCAGCCGGCCGTGGGTGAAGAGGGCGAGGTAGGCGGTCGCGGCGGGGTGCAGCACCGCCACCGTGTCGACCGCGCCGACCCCGGCCGGCATCGGGTAGAGCCGGTCGGCGGCGACGGCCACCCGCTCGGCGGCGGCGCCCTGCCGGCCACCGTGGCCGAGGCTGTTGCACCAGACCCGGTCGCCGGGGGCGAAGCCGCTGGCCCCGCAGCCGACCTCGCGCACCGTGCCGACCAGGTCGCGGCTGACCACCAGCGGGAACGGGCCGGGCACCGCGAACAGCCCCGACCGGACGAACGTGTCGACCGGGTTGACCGTGGTGACCTCGACGTCGACCAGCACGTCGGACTGGCCGAGCGGCGGCACCGCGACCTCGCCGATCCGGATTGCCTCGGCGGGGCCGACCGATTCGATGTAGGCGGCGCGGGCGTAGCCGGCGGTGCGCAGCCCGGCGGGCTCGATCAGGCCGATCCTGCCGGCGAAGTCGCCACGCTCCGGCAACCCGACCACCGGGGCCGGGTCGTCCACGGTGGTCATGCCTCGCCGCAGGCCAGCAGGCCCTGCTGCAGCGCGACCGCGACCGCGAGCGTCCGGTTCGGGGCGTTCAGCTTGGCGAGCAGGTTGGTCACGTGCCGCTTCACCCCGTGCTCGGAGATGCTGAGCCGCCGCGCGATCTGCTTGTTGCTCAGGCCCTGGCTGAGCAGGTCGAGCACCTCGCGTTCCCGGCCGGTCAGGCAGATCTGCGGCACCGACCGGGCGGCCGGCGCGGTGCGGGCGCGGCACATCAGGGCCCGGGCCAGCTCGTTCGGCAGCACCAGTTGGTCGTCGGCCAGCCGGCTGACCGCGGTTTCCAGCAGCTCGACCGAGACCTGGTCGCGCAGCAGGAAGCCGTCGGCGACGTCGAGCACGGTCTCGTCCAGGCCGCCCAGGTCGAGGTCGTCGAGCAGGATCAGCGCCTGCGCCTTGTACCGGGCCGCGGCCTGCACCAGGGCCAGGGCGGCCGGCGCGGTGCCCTGGCAGAGCACGATGTCGGGACGGTGCGAGCTGAGCAGCGACAGCGCCTGCTCCTCGTGCTGGCAGGTCCAGACGTCGCCGACCGCGTCGATGTGGCCGCACATGCTGGCCAGCCCGTGCCGCACCAGGTCGTTCTCGATCGCGACCAGGATGGTGCGCTGGTGGATGCTGCGTTCCAGGCCGGGATCCACATGGATTTCAACCGTCATCGCTGCTCACGACTCCCTGGCGAGGGCCCGCCGGGGCCGCCTGGGCACCCGGTCGAAGGCGGTGTCGGCTCGGCCGAGCCCGGACGGGTAGTGCGGACCGAGGAACGCGCGGGCGGCCGTGGTGATCCGCTGGCCGAGGTAGCGGGCGGTGTCCAGGTCGGCCGGCGGGACGCCCTCCGGGCCCTCGTCGGTGTTGGCCTGCGCGCCGACGCCGAGGGTCACCCCGAGCCGGTTCAGGTCGGTGACGGCGCCCCGGGTGGAGCTCCAGCCGGGCAGCAGGTCGAGGCTGATCCAGTGCATGCCGTGTTGCGAGGCGAGGGTGACGAAGTACTGCAGGGTCACCAGCTTGTCGCCGCTCATGGCGCCCGCGATGGTGAAGCCGGCCGCGAGCTTGTCCCGCCAGGCCCGGGCCGACCAGCGCCCGGCGGTGGCCTCGGCGAAGACGTGGAAGGCGGCCGAGGCGGTGCCCATGTAGGTCGGCGCGCCGAAGACGATCGCGTCGGCGGCGTCCAGGCAGGCCCAGTCCGGCTCGGTGATCGTGTCCACCCGGATGACGGTGGGGATGCCGTCCTGGTCCAGCACGCCGGTCCGCACCGCCTCGGCCAGCACGGCGGTGTGCCCGGACCCCGAGTGATAGGCGATCGCGACGCAGGGATGGCTGCTCATGCCCGCTGCTCCTCCAGTTCCCGGCCGGTGATGGTCAGTGCCCGGTCGAGTTCGTCCCGCAACCGGTCCAGATCCTCGGCGTGGCCGTGCGCGGCGAGGTGCCCGTCCGGCCGGACCAGGTAGAACCCCGGCCGGCGGCAGCCCAGTTCGCGGCCCGCGGCCGGGGCGAGCCGCACCACGTCGAGCCCGGACCGCCGGTCGGCCAGCCAACCGGGGTCGGCCAGCCAGTCGTCGCCGGACGCTGCCGGCAGCACCGCGAGCAGCCAGCCCGGCGGTTCGTCGCCGGCCGCGACCGGCAGCAGCGGGCGGGGGAAGACCGCGCCGATCCGCAGCCCGGTGGGGCGCCGCCGGACCAGGCCGCAGCCGGCGGTGCGGGCCGGCTGCTGGGCCGGCCGGGTCGGCGGGTAGGCCAGCCGGCGGCCGGCCATCACCGGGGCGTACCAGCGCGACACCGCGCCGGTGGTGTCCAGCAGCCGGAAGGCGGCGTCGCGGGCCAGCAGCTGCGCGCGGCCCTTCACCATCCAGGCCCGGGTCTGCACGTCGGTGTCCCGGACGATCCGCCGGGTGGCGGTCTGCCGTTCGGGTTCGTAGCTGTCCAGCAAGGGCATCGGCGATTCGCCGTGCACCACCGCGGCGAGCTTCCAGCCCAGGTTGTGCGCGTCCTGCAGGCCGTTGTTCAGCCCCTGGCCGCCGGCCGGGCTGTGCACGTGCGCCGCGTCGCCGAGCAGGAACACCCGGCCCCGGCGGAACTGGGTGGCGTGCCGGGCGTGCACCCGGAAGATGGTCTGCCACACCGGCTCGGCGATCCGGACCCCGCCCGGGCCGCGGTCGTCGAGCACCGCCTGCATCATCGGCACGTCGATGGCGGCCACGGTGGGCGGCAGCACGGTCAGGAACCGGAAGACGCCGTCCGGCGCCGGGACGATCACCAGGGTGCCCGACGGCGCCTGGAAGTACTGCACCTCGTTGTCGGGCAGTTCGCCCTCGATGCGGGTGTCCACCAGGGCGAACGACCGCTCGTACGTGCTGCCGGCGAAGCCCGAGCCGATCTGGCCGCGGACCGTGCTGGTGGCCCCGTCCGCGCCGGCCACGAACGGCACCCGGGTGCGTTCCAGCCCGCCGTCGGGGTGTTCGAGCAGCACGTGCACGCCGTCGGGCTGCTCGTCCAGGGCCAGCAGCCGCACCCGGCGCTCGATCTTGCCGCCCAGCTCGTGCAGCCGGCCGCGCAGCAGCCGCTCGGTCACCGGCTGCGGCAGGATCCGCGAGGCCAGGTCCGGGGTGAAGGTGAACCGGGCCAGCGGGGTCCGGTCGGAGTAGTAGCTGAAGGCGTCGATCCGCTGCGAGGACTGGCGAATCTCCTCGCCCAGGCCTGCCTCGGCGAGGATGTCCAGCGCCCGCGGCCAGAGCGAGAGCGCCTTGGGCACGGTAGACGGCTCGGCCGCCCGGTCGACGATCCGGACGCGCACCCCGCGGCGCAGCAGTTCGCAGGCGGCCAGCAGGCCGGTCGGCCCGGCGCCGACCACGAGCACGTCGCAGTCGGCACCGGGAACGAGCTCCGGGCCGGCCATGTCAGCTCTGCGCCATCTGCTCGCAGAGTCGGCGAGCCAGCTCGATCCGCTGCACCTTCATGGTCGCGGTGCGGGGCAGTTCGCTCAGCGGCAGGTGGATCGGCGGCGCCAGCTGCGGGAACTCCCGCACCGCCTCCCGCCACCGGTCCAGGTCGAGCGGCTGGTTGTCCCGGGTGCAGACCACCGGCAGCGGCTCCTGCCGCGGCCCGGGCACCAGCACCAGCTCGGTGACCTCGGCCAGCCGGGACAGCACCGCGTCCTCGACCGCCAGGGTGCTGTGCACGTTCGGGATCTGGTCGACCTCGCGGTCCAGCAGGTGCAGGCAACCGAACCGGCCGCGGTAGCCGATGTCCATCCCGCGCCACCAGATTCCGTTGACCTGCTTGGCGAAACGCTCCTGCTCGCCGTAGTAGGTGACCGCGCGGCCGACGGTGAACACCTCGACGTAGCCGGGATTGTCCTTCGACGGCGGCCGGCCGTCGCGGCTGACGATCCGGAACTTGCTGATCCCCGGCATCGGGTACCCCAGGCAGCGGCCGTTCGCCTTGTGCGCGTTGCGCCGGGTGTAGCCGCGGCCGATCAGCGGCCCGCACTCGCTCTGGCCGTAGATCTGGAAGAAGAACGGGAACCGGCGCCGGGACGCCTTGAGCAGCCGGTCCATCGTGCCGGGGTGGATCGCGTCGAAGGTGGTGCTGAAGTACTTCACGTTGGCCAGCGGCGCCCGGGGGTCGTGGGCCAGCGGTTCCCACTCCATGAACGAGTTCGGGTGGGTCTCGATGAAACCCGGCTTGGTGCGGGCGAACAGTTCGGCGACCTGCTCCGGCTCGCCGTCGCTCATGATGACCACCGGCATCGACCGGGGCAGCAGCACCGCCATCGCCAGGAACATCCGGGAGTGCACGTAGGACACGTGCACCGCGACGGTTTCCTTCCTTCGGATCAAGGACATCAGCCGGCGCTGGGGGCGGAACCGCCCGTACAGCGTGCGCGCCGAGTGCACCACCAGCTTGGGCAGGCCGGTGGTGCCCGAGGTGTGCGTCATCAGCGCCGGCTCGTCCAGGTCCTGGTAGATCGGCCGGCGCCGCGGCGAGCCGGCCAGGTCGGCGAGCGAGACGGCGCCCGGCCGGGAGCCGGTGGCCAGGATGATGCCGGCGCAGCTCGCCGCCAGCTCCCGGCCGGCCAAGGTGCCGTCCAGCTTGCCGGTGTCGGTGAGCAGGTACGGCTGGTCGAGCCGTTCCAGCAGCGCCGCGACGCTGTCGCCGTCCAGCGCGGGGGAGAGCATCACCGGCACCGCACCGATCCGGGCGACGGCGCTGGCCAGGAGGTAGATGTCGAAGTTGCTCGCCTTGTGGATCGCCACCCGGGCACTCGGCCGGACCCCGGCCGCCCACAGCCGCGCGCCGTAGTCGTCGACGTAGCGGGCGAGGTCGGTCACGGTGAGCCGGCGGCCGGCCTCGGGAGCCAGGTCGAGGTCGTGGTCCAGTTCGAGCTCGGTCGCGCCGTTCCGGACCGCGGCCCGTTCGGCCACCACCCCGAGGTACAGGCCCTTCTGCTTCGCCGGGTTTCTCAACGTGCAGCCTCTCTCGTGCGTCCTGCCTTGACGAATCCCTCGCCGTCGGAAGGGGATTGCGGCTAGTACCGCTCGCGCAGGAACTTCTGGTCACCCTCGTCGAGCCTGATGCCGAAGACGTCGCGCATGGCGTCGGCCACCTCGGGGCCGGACAGCGTCTGGGTGTCGACGGTGCCGTCCGGATGCTGGGTGGTGAGGACGTTCTCCTTCAGCACCTGGCGAATCTTCTCGTCGCCGCGCTGCACCACCAGCTTGCCGACGAAGATCGACCGCGGGTCGGCGTAGGAGAAGTGGTTGATCATGTCGAAGTCGAGGAAGAAGTGCTGCTCCAGCCGGAAGGCGTAGACGTCGAACCAGCCGTCGGCGTGCAGGCAGCGCAGCACCCAGTCTTCGCCGTCGGCGTCCAGCCGCCAGGTCCAGTCGCCCACCGTAAGCGTCGCGCCGTCGGCGAACTTGATCGGCTCCAGCGGGCTCTCGTCGCCGAAGCCCGGATCGGCCATCCAGAGCTCGCCGTCGACCTCGACCAGCAGCACGGCGTGCGAGCGGGTGCGGATCGCGTTGCTGCCGCGGCGCACCCGGGCGATGTGCCGGACGACCGGGAAGCCGAGCCGCTCCAGGGCGGCGGCGAAGAGCAGGTTGGTCTCCAGGCAGCAGCCGCCGCGGCCGTCCCGGACGATCTTCTGCTGAACCGCCGGCAGGTCCAGCGCGACCTGCCGGCC
>DATJNU010000146.1:0-14811 GCA_035507775.1 Jatrophihabitans sp. | reverse complement strand
CGGCATCGTCGCCGGTCTGGTTCTGCACCCGATGGTGCCGCTGTGGCTGCAGCCGTACCTGCCGATCGCGGTGGTCGCGGCGCTGGACGCGGTCTTCGGCGGCATCCGGGCGCGGCTCGACGGCATCTTCGACGCGAAGGTGTTCGTGGTGTCCTTCGTCTCGAACGTCCTGGTCGCGGCGCTGATCGTGTTCATGGGCGACAAGCTCGGCGTCGGCGGCCAGCTGTCCACCGCGGTCGTCGTGGTGCTCGGCATCCGCATCTTCGGCAACGCCGCGGCCATCCGGCGGCACCTGTTCCGGGCCTGACATGAGCGCACCCGACGACGACACCGGCACCAGCGCCGAGCACGCCAGGCCACCGCGCCGGCTCAACCGCGGCGCCACGGTGCTGATCGGGCTGCTGCTGGCGGCCCTCGGCTTCGCGCTGGCCGTCCAGCTGCAGTCGAACTCCAAGACCGACTCGCTGACCAACGCCCGCGAGGACGACCTGGTGCGGATCCTCGACGACCAGAACAGCCGAATCGAGCGCTTGCAGAGCCAGCTATCGGACCTGCAGTCGGCCAAGCAGAAGCTCTCCGACTCCGGCAGCAACAACGCCGCGGCCCGGGCCGAGGCACAGCGCCAGGCCGACGCGCTCGCCGTGCTGACCGGCACCGCGCCCGCGCACGGGCCGGGCGTGACGGTCACCATCGGCGACCCGCAGGCGGCCCTGCACGCCGAGGACCTGCTCGACGTCGTCGAGGAGCTGCGCGGCGCCGGCGCGGAGGTGATCCAGTTCGGCCCGGTGCGGGTGGGCACCTCCAGCGCGTTCACCGACAACCCGGACGGCGTCCGGCTGGACGGCACCTCGATCGGGTCGCCGTACGTGGTCAAGGCGATCGGCGACCCGAGCACCCTCAACACCGCGCTGAACATCACCGGTGGCGTGGTCAACACGGTGCACTCGGTGGGCGGCCAGATCGAGATCGACCAGTCCGACTCGGTGAGCATCACCGTGCTGCGGTCGAACCCCCAGCCGAAGTACGCGGTGCCCAACGGCAAGTGACGCGGGCCAATCCGCCGGCGCCGGCTGGGGATCGGATGAGCGACGCGCGGAACCCCCGCCTCCGCCCCGCGTTCGGGGTAGCGATTCGGTAAGGTCGCGCCCGCAGGGTCCCGACCGAGTACCGACCGCAGAGGTGAGCAGCCAGATGGCCGAGGTTCCGTCCGATCTCCGTTACACCGCCGAGCACGAGTGGGCGAAGGTGACCGCCGGGAACACCGTCCGGGTGGGCATCACCGACTACGCCCAGAACTCCCTCGGCGACATCGTGTTCGTCTCGGTGCACGGCGTCGACTCCGAGGTTGCCGCCGGGGACACGTTCGGCGAGGTCGAGTCGACCAAGAGCGTCTCGGACCTGTACGCGCCGGTGGCGGGCTCCGTGGTGGCGCGCAACGAGGCGCTGGACGACAACCCGGACCTGCTCAACTCCGACCCGTACGGCGAGGGGTGGATCGCCGAGATCGAGGTGCCGGACGCGTCGGTGCTCGACTCCCTGCTGGACGCGGACGGTTACCGGCAGCTCACGGCCGAGTAGGCCCCCGGCAGCTCGCGTTGACCCTGCGCGGCGCGGCCAATTAGGCTCGCCTAACCGCAGGAATCCGCGCGAGCCACCTGGCAGCAGCAAGACCTGGCCTGTGAAGAAAGGGCGTTGACGGACGTGTTCTGCACCTCCTGTGGCACCGAGAACTCGCCGGACAGCCGGTTCTGCGCCCAGTGCGGTGCCCCGCTGACCGGTGCCGCGAGCCGGCCGTCCGGCCCGGACGCGACCTCCATCCTGTCCACCGGGCTGGTCAGCGGAGCCGACACCGACGAGAAGTTCTCCACCGAGGCGCACCAGCGCGCGGTCGACGCGCTGACCCCGGGTTCGGCGCTGCTGGTGGTCAAGCGTGGCCCGAACGCCGGCAGCCGGTTCCTGCTCGACCAGGACCTGACCACCGCCGGCCGGCACCCGGACAGCGACATCTTCCTCGACGACGTCACGGTCTCCCGGCGGCACGTGGAGTTCCGCCGCGACGGTGCCGGCTTCGCCGTCTACGACGTGGGCAGCCTCAACGGCACCTACGTGAACCGGGAGCGCATCGATTCGGCTGCCCTGGCCGACGGCGACGAGGTGCAGATCGGCAAGTTCCGGCTGGTCTACCTGACCGCGCCGGGCGGCGCCCGGTGAGCGCCCGCCCAGCCGGCGCCGGCCGGTTGGCCCGCGGGTGAGCACGGCGAGCCTGCCGTCCCGCGGCACGCTGTCGATCGGCGAGGTGCTCTCGCAGCTGAGGGCCGAGTTCCCCGACATCACCATCTCCAAGATCCGGTTCCTGGAGGACCAGGGCCTGGTGCAGCCGGACCGGACGCCGTCCGGCTACCGCAAGTTCTCCGCCTCGGACGTGGCCCGGCTGCGGTACGTGCTCAGCCAGCAGCGCGACCACTACCTGCCGCTGCGGGTGATCAAGGAACAGCTCGACGCCATCGACCGGGGTCAGCACCCGGCGGGTGCGGTGCCGCGGCCGGCGCACCTGGCCATCGCCGACAACGCGCCGACCTCGGAACACTTCCGGGCGGCCCCGGCGGCGATGCGGCTGAGCGAGCAGGAACTGCTCAACACGGCGGGCCTGCGGGCCGATCAGCTGGCGGAGCTGGAGCAGTTCGGCCTGATCGGCCAGCGATCGCCGGGTTACTACGACGACGACGCGTTGGCCATCGCCCGGGTGGTGGCCGAGCTGGCCCGGTTCGGCATCGAGGGGCGCCACCTGCGCTCGTTCAAGACCGCGGCCGACCGCGAGGTCAGCCTGTTCAGCCAGGTCGTCGGCCCGCTGGCCCGCCAGCGCAGCACCGACGGCCGGGCCCGCGCGGAGGAGACGGTCCGCGAGCTGGCCGCGCTGTCGGTGCGGCTGCACACCGCGCTGGTGCAGATCGGGCTGCGGCAGATCGTCGGGTGACTGGCGGAGGGGCTACCCTCGACGCAGGCCCTGCCACCGCTTTCTGTCAGCCTGAGGAGGTCCGACGATGGCTCTGCATCCGCTGGAGGTTGTCGGCGTGCGAGTCGAGCTGCCGGCCAACCAGCCGGTCGTACTGCTGAAGGAATCCAACGGCGGCGGTCGCTACCTGCCGATCTGGATCGGTGCGGTCGAGGCCTCGGCCATCGCCTTCGAGCAGCAGGGTGTGCAGTCACCGCGGCCGCTGACCCACGACCTGCTGCGCGACGTCATCGCTGCGCTGGGCGCCGAGCTGACACAGGTCTCCATCACCGAGCTGCGCGACGACGTCTTCTACGCCGAGCTGAAGTTCAGCAACGGCACCACGGTGAGCGCCCGGCCCTCCGACGCGATCGCGCTCGCGCTCCGCACCGCCACCCCGATCATGGGCGAGGAGGACGTGCTCGCCTCGGTGGGCATCACGATCCCGGAGGAGGACGACGAGGAGGTGGAGAAGTTCCGCGAGTTCCTCGACACCATCTCCGCCGATGACTTCGCCGGCTCGCCGGACGACGAAACCCATCCGGACAACGGCTAAAGAGTCTCGACCTCAGGTCGACGGTTACTATTTTGGCGACGAGACGGCGAGGCGCGTTGACCGGTCCCGGCAGCGAGATCTACCGTCGAGAAATCACGACGATGCAATTCGTCGTCCTGCCTGGCTCGGCCCGCTGAGGTCGGCCGCGGACGCCGATGCAGGTGATGCCGGAATGTCCGCAGGCAGGCAGGAGAAGTGACCGTGCTTGATCAATCGCCGGAACAGGGCGCGCTGTTCAGCCAGCCGAGCCTCGGGTCGGACGACTCGGTCGGCTACCGCGGCCCCACCGCCTGCGCGGCCGCCGGCATCACCTACCGGCAGCTGGACTACTGGGCGCGTACCAACCTGGTGGTCCCGACGGTCCGCTCGGCGGCCGGCTCGGGGAGCCAGCGGCTGTACTCCTTCAAGGACATCCTGGTGCTCAAGGTGGTCAAGCGGCTGCTCGACACCGGCGTCTCGCTGCAGAACATCCGGCTCGCGGTGGACGCGCTGCGGTCCCGCGGGGTGGAGGACCTGGCCCGGATCACGCTGCTCTCCGACGGCACCACCGTCTACGAGTGCACCTCCTCGGAGGAGGTGGTCGACCTGCTCCGCGGCGGCCAGGGGGTCTTCGGCATCGCGGTGAGCGGCGCGCTGCGCGAACTGGCCGGTTCGCTGGCCACCCTGCCCTCGGAACGGACCGACGGCACCGAGGCCGAGGCGACCGGTTCCGACGAGCTGTCCCAGCGCCGGCAGCGCCGCTCCGCCAGCGCGTGAGCCCGCCCGGCCGCTGGTAATCTGGCGGCCACCGCAACGTGCACACGGGAGAGTCCGTCCGGCTGAGGGCCGGCGGCGCCGAAGGGGCAACTTCCCCGCCAACCTCTCAGGCCGCAGGACCGTGTGCGCAGGTAGCTCTGGAGGGCACCGCCTGACAGAGGGGGAGCGTGCCGGCGACCGCCGGATGCGCGCACCCGACGTTGCGAGGAGCCTTCCGATGACGCCAGACCCGATCGGCAAACCGGCCGCGGTGACGCCCTTTGCCGCCCGGCACATCGGGATCTTCGACCAGGCCGACCAGGAGACGATGCTCAAGACGCTGGGCCTGTCCAGCATCGACGAGCTGATCGCCGCGGCGGTCCCCGAGTCGATCCGCAGCACGCTCGCGCTGGCCCTGCCGGCGGCCAGCACCGAGGCCGAGGTGGCTGCCGAGCTGCGGACGCTGGCCGCCCGCAACGCGGTCCGGACCTCGATGATCGGTCTGGGCTACTACGACACCGTGACGCCGCCGGTGGTCCGCCGGAACGTGTTGGAGAACCCGGCCTGGTACACCGCCTACACGCCGTACCAGCCGGAGATCAGCCAGGGCCGGCTGGAGGCGCTGCTCAACTTCCAGACCATGGTCGGCGACCTGACCGGCCTGCCGACCGCGGGTGCGTCCCTGCTCGACGAGGGCACCGCGGCGGCCGAGGCGATGGCGCTGGCCCATCGCACCGCGCCGGCCGCGAAGAAGGGCGCCACCGTCTTCGTCATCGACGACGAGGTGTTCCCGCAGACCCGCGAGGTGGTGCGGGTGCGGGCCGAGGCGCTCGGCCTGCAGGTCCTGCCGGCCTCGGTCGCGGACGGCCTGCCGGACGGCGACATCTTCGGGGCGCTGCTGCAGTATCCCGGTGCCTCCGGTGCGGTGCGCGACCTGCGCCCGGTGATCGAGTCGGCCCACGAGCGGGGCGCGGTGGTCGCGGTCGCGGCCGACCTGCTCGCCCTGACGCTGCTCACCCCGCCCGGTGAGCTGGGCGCCGACATCGCGGTCGGCACCAGCCAGCGGTTCGGGGTGCCGCTGGGCTTCGGCGGCCCGCACGCCGGCTACCTCTCGATCCGGGCCGGGCTGGAGCGGCAGCTGCCGGGCCGGCTGGTCGGGGTGTCGGTGGACGCCGACGGCCGGCCGGCGTACCGGCTCGCGCTGCAGACCCGGGAGCAGCACATCCGCCGGGAGAAGGCGACCTCGAACATCTGCACCGCGCAGGTGCTGCTGGCGGTGATGGCTTCGATGTACGCGGTCTACCACGGCCCGTCCGGGCTGGCCGCCATCGCCGCCTCGGTGCACGCCAGGGCCTGCCGGCTGGCCGAGGCGCTGCAGGCCGGCGGCGTCGAGCTGCTGACCGAGGCCTTCTTCGACACCGTCACCGTGCGGGTGCCCGGCCGGGCCGCGGCGATCCTGGCGGCTGCCGACGCGCGCGGGGTCAACCTGCGCCCGATCGACGCCGACACGCTCGGCATCTCCTGCGACGAGGTCACCACCGACACCCACCTCACCGAGGTGCTGGCCGCGTTCGGGGTCCGTGGCGCGCTGCCGGCCCGGGCCGAGGACCGGCTGCCGGCGGGGCTGCGGCGCACCTCGGACTACCTCACCCACCCGGTCTTCAACACGCACCGGTCCGAGACCTCGATGCTGCGCTACCTGCGCCGGCTGGCCGACCGGGACTACGCGCTGGATCGCGGGATGATCCCGCTCGGCTCCTGCACCATGAAGCTGAACGCCACCACCGAGATGGAGCCGGTCACCAACCCGGGCTTCGCCAACATCCACCCGTTCGCACCGGCCGGCCAGTTCGACGGCTACGCCGAGCTGATCGGCGACCTGCAGCGCTGGCTGACCGAGATCACCGGCTACGACGCGGTGTCGCTGCAGCCGAACGCGGGTGCCCAGGGCGAGTTCGCCGGCCTGCTGGCCATCCGGGGCTACCACCGCAGCCGGGGCGAGGAGCACCGGACGGTCTGCCTGATCCCGGCGTCGGCGCACGGCACCAACGCGGCCTCGGCGGTGCTGGCCGGCATGCGGGTCGTGGTGGTCGCGACCAGCGGCGACGAGGGCGAGGTCGACCTGGCCGACCTGCGGGCCAAGATCGCCCAGCACGCCGACAACCTGGCCGCGATCATGGTCACCTACCCGTCCACGCACGGCGTCTTCGAGGACCACATCAGCGAGGTGTGCGGGCTGGTGCACGAGGCCGGCGGCCAGGTGTACGTCGACGGGGCGAACCTCAACGCCATGGTCGGCCTGGCCCGGCCCGGCAAGTTCGGCGCGGACGTCTCGCACCTGAACCTGCACAAGACGTTCTGCATCCCGCACGGCGGCGGCGGTCCCGGCGTCGGCCCGGTGGCGGTGCGCGAGCACCTGGCTGCGTTCCTGCCGAACCACCCGCTGCAGCCGGCCGCCGGCCCGGAGACGGGCGCGGGCCCGGTGTCGGCGGCGCCGTGGGGCTCGGCCGGCATCCTGCCGATCACCTGGGCGTACCTGCGGCTGATGGGCCCGGACGGGCTGACCGCGGCCACCACCGCGGCGATCCTGTCGGCCAACTACATCGCGACCCGGCTCTCCGAGCACTACCCGGTGCTCTACACCGGTGCGCGCGGCCTGGTCGCGCACGAGTGCATCCTCGACCTGCGCCAGCTCACCAAGCAGACCGGCGTGACCGTGGACGACGTGGCCAAGCGGCTGATCGACTACGGCTTCCACGCGCCGACCATGTCGTTCCCGGTGGCCGGCACGCTCATGGTCGAACCGACCGAGAGCGAGGACCTGGCCGAGATCGACCGGTTCATCGAGGCGATGATCGCGATCAAGGGCGAGATCGACCGGGTGGCGGCGGGGGAGTGGCCCGCGGCGGACAACCCGCTGCGCAACGCGCCGCACACGGCGCGGTCGCTGACCGAGGAGTGGGAGCACCCGTACAGCCGGGCGGAGGCGGTATACCCGGCCGGGGTGGACCCGGCGGCGAAGTACTGGGCGCCGGTCCGGCGGATCGACGGCGCGTACGGGGATCGGAACCTGATGTGCTCGTGCCCGCCCCTGGTGGACTACCAGTAGGGGACCGGAGGTGCCACCGGTCCGGCGGTTCGCCGGGTCGGTGGTTTCCGGACGGTGGTGCTACGCGTCAGGCGACGCTGTCGTCTCGGGCGTCAGGCGACGCGATGCAGCGCGGCGGCGGTGAGGTCGGCCCGGCGGGCGTTCACGCAGGCGCCGTCCGGCAGGATCTCGCCGCAGTCCTCGAAGAGGACCACGCCGTTGCAGAGCAGGCTCCAGCCCTGCTCCGGGTGGCTGGCGATCACGTGGGCCGCGTCCCGGTCGGCGCTCTTCGCGCCGGGGCACACCGGCACGTGGACGCACCCGCCACGCGCGGCGATGTCCGGCAGGATGCGGATGTCGATCTCGCTTGCCGGCTGGTCGGTCTGGCTGCTCATTTCAGATCCCGGTTCCTTGCTCTCGCTGCTGAGGGGTACTGCGTGTGTGGCGTTGCACACATCATCATGACGCATGCTGATAGCGATTACAGCCGAATTCTTCGTGTCACGTCAATCAGATCGGAAAGATTTTTTTAACGCTGAGTAAACCTCTGCCTACTGTCTGATATGACCGTTACCGACCGTGCCGGGACCGGGCGAAACGGGCACCCTCAGGTACGTCCGGCTCGGTCCTGCGCGTCGGCGAACGCGGCTCCGCGTGGCAGCCAGGTGGCCAGCGAGGCGGTATGTCCGGCCCTCGCGGCGGCCCGCACCACGGCGGGGTCGTCATCGACGAAAACCACGATGTTCTCGTGTGCAGCTAGGTTTCCCAGTTCCTCGACCTTGTATTCGCTGGCCGGCCGGTAATCCCGGTTGCCGCGCATGAGGAGCCGCTCGGCCGGCAGCCCGTGCCGGGCCAGCCAGGCCGCCGTCACCGGCCGCAGCCACTCCGGGCGCCCGGTGAGCCAGACCAGCTCGTGCTCGGCGGCGGCGCGCAGCGCCCAGCTGACACCCTCGGCGGAGGGCAGGTCCCCGTCCGCCGCGGTGAAGAAGCTGTGCCAATCCTTGGGGTGCCGCTCCACGTGGTGCACGCGATGCCGGACGTCGGCCACCACCCCGTCGATGTCGAAGACCGCGATGCCCACGGGCCAAGGGTACGGGCCGCCCGGCGGCGGGTGGCTCCACCCGGGACGCGCACGTCCGGTGCCGGGGCCGGCGATTAGACTGTTGCAAACGTGGAGTTCCTCAACGGCAGGCTGCCGACCTACGACCTGACCTACGACGACGTCTTCATGGTCCCGAGGGTCTCCGACGTCGGGTCCCGCTTCGACGTGGACCTCACGACCGCCGACGGCAGCGGTGCCACGATCCCGCTCGTCGTCGCGAACATGACCGCGGTGGCCGGCCGGCGGATGGCCGAGACGATCGCCCGGCGCGGCGGCATCACCGTGCTGCCGCAGGACATCCCGGCCGAGGTGGTCGCCGAGGTGGTGTCCTGGGTCAAGGGCCGGCACCCGGTCTTCGAGACCGCGCTCACCCTGTCGCCGGGCAGCACGGTCTCCGAGGCGCTCTCGCTGCTGCCCAAGCGTGCCTACGGCGCGGTGGTGGTGGTCGCCGACCGGCGTCCGGTCGGCGTGGTGACCGAGCGTGACTGCAGCGGTGTCGACCGGTTCGCCCAGCTCTCGCAGGTGATGTCCTCGGCGCGGCTGGTCACCCTGCCCGACACCGTGGGCGCCCGGGAGGCCTTCGACCGGCTGGTCGCCGGGCACTACCGGCTGGCGCCGGTGGTGGACGCCGGCGGCCGGCTCACCGGGCTGCTGACCCGGACCGCGGCGCTGCGCGCGACGCTCTACGACCCCGCCCTGGACGCGTCCGGCCGGCTGCGGATCGCCGCCGCGCTCGGGGTCAACGGCGACGTCAAGGCCAAGGCGCAGCAGCTGATCGAGGCGGGCGTCGACCTGCTCGTGGTGGATACCGCCCACGGTCACCAGCACCGGATGCTCGAGGCGCTGCAGGCCGTCCGGTCGCTCGACCCGCCGGTGCCGGTCGCGGCCGGCAACGTGGTCTCGGCCGACGGCACCCGGGCCCTGATCGAGGCCGGTGCGGACATCGTCAAGGTCGGGGTCGGCCCGGGCGCCATGTGCACCACCCGGATGATGACCGGCGTCGGCCGGCCGCAGTTCTCCGCGGTGCTGGAGTGTGCCGCCGCGGCGGCCGGGCTGGGCCGGCACGTCTGGGCCGACGGCGGCGTCCGGCACCCGCGCGACGTGGCGCTGGCGCTGGCGGCCGGCGCGTCCTCGGTGATGATCGGGTCCTGGTTCGCCGGCACCTACGAGTCGCCCGGTGACCTGAAGACCGCGCCGGACGGCCGGGCGTACAAGGAGAGCTTCGGCATGGCCTCGGCGCGCGCGGTGGCCAGCCGGACGTCGGGCGAGTCCGCGTTCGACCGGGCCCGCAAGGCGCTGTTCGAGGAGGGCATCTCGTCCGGGCGGATGTTCCTCGACCCGGACCGGCCGGGGGTGGAGGACCTGGTGGACGCGATCATCGCCGGCGTCCGGTCGTCGTTCACCTACGCCGGGGCCCGGACCATCGCTGAGTTCGCCGAGCGCGCGGTCGTCGGGGTGCAGAGCGCGGCCGGCTACGCCGAGGGCCGGCCGCTGCACCTCGGTTGGTGACGGCCGGGGTCGGTGACGCCCGGGGTGGGTTGCTGCCCGTGCGGTGACGGCCGGCGCTGGTTGACCGGGCGCGACCGGGGCGGCATGCTGAATGTGTGAACGTTCGTTCAAGTGTCGAGCCGGTCGCGTCCCCGGAGCCGGACTCGCCGGAGCTGGCCGCGGTCGCCGGGGTGTTCGGCCTGCTGGCCGACCCGGGCCGGTTGCGGATCCTGCTGACGCTGCGGGCCGGCGAGGCGAACGTCGGCCAGCTCGCGGCGGCCAGCGGGCTCAGCGAGTCGGCGGCCTCGCACGCGCTCGGGCTGCTGCGCGCGCAGCGGGCGGTCCAGGTGCGGCGGGCGGGCCGGCTGGCGATCTACGCGCTGGCCGACGAGCACGTCCGGCTGCTGCTCGACGTGGCGCTCGAACACCTGCGGCACGAGCCCGCGGGCGAGCCGGCATGAGCGCCGGACCGGGGCACTCGCACGGCGGCCACCCGCACGGGACCGGCGCGGCGGACCGGCGCTGGCTCGCGGCCGCGCTGGCTGTCATCGTCGCGTTCATGCTCGGCGAGGTCGTGGCCGGCCTGCTGTCGCACTCGCTGGCCCTGATCACCGACGCCGGCCACATGCTCACCGACGCCGCCTCGCTGGCGCTGGCCCTGATCGCGGCCCGGCTGGTCCGCCGGCCGGCCGCCGGCGCCTACACCTACGGCTTCACCCGGGTCGACGCGCTGTCCGCCCAGGCCAACGGGATCACCCTGGTGCTGCTGGCCATCTGGTTCACGGTGGCCGGGATCCGGCGGCTGATCCAGCCGCCGGCGGTGCACGGCGGCCCGGTAGTGGTGGTCGCGCTGGTCGGGGTCGCGGTGAACGTGCTCGCGGTCTGGCTCGCCGGCCGCGCCGACCGGTCGAGCCTCAACGTCCGCGGCGCCATCGCCCACCTGGTCAGCGACCTCTGGGCGTTCCTGGCCACCGCGCTGGCCGGTGGCGTCATCCTGCTCACCGGCTGGGGCCGGGCCGACGCGATGGCCTCGCTGGTGGTGGCGGCGCTGATGACCGTGGCCGGGGTGCGGCTGATCCGGGCGGCCGGCCGGATCTTCCTGGAGGCGGCGCCGCTGGGCACCGACCCGTCCGAGGTCGGCCGGGCGATGGCCGCCGTGCCGGGCGTGCGGGAGGTGCACGACCTGCACGTCTGGGACCTCGGTGCCGGCGACGCGGCCCTGTCGGCGCACCTGGTGGTGGACGACGACTTCGACTGCCACGAGGTCTCCAGCGGGGTTCGCCGGGTGCTGGCGAGCCGCCGGATCGGGCACGCCACCCTGCAGGCCGACCACCGGCACGCCGGCCGGCCGCTAATCGCCGACGACTGTGCCCGGCACGGCCCCGGTTACCTCGGCGACGGCATCGACTGAGTCGTCGGCATTGCCGGCCAGGTAGGACTGCCAGAGCGTGGCGTACGTGCCGCCCCGGGCGACCAGGTCGGCGTGGCTGCCGTCCTCGACCACCCGGCCGCCGGCCAGCACCACGATCCGGTCGGCCCGGGCCGCGGTGGTCAGCCGGTGCGCGACGGTGACGGTGGTGCGGTGCCGGGTCAGCCGCCGGGTCGCCTCGGTGACGGCGGCCTCGCTGGCCAGGTCGAGCGCGGCGGTGGCCTCGTCGAGCAGCAGCAGGTCCGGCTCGACCAGTTCGGCCCGGGCCAGCGCGACCAGCTGGCGCTGGCCGGCCGAGAGATTGCGGCCGCGCTCGCCGACCTCGTGGTAGTAGCCGTTGCTCAGGGCGGCGATCATCCGGTGCGCGCCGACCGCCCTGGCGGCCCGTTCGACCTCGGCGTCGGTGGCCGCCGGCCGGCCGTAGGCGATCGCGTCCCGGACCGGGCCGGGCGACAGGTACGCCTCCTGCGGGACGAACCCGAGCCGGCCGCGGTACTGGCCGAGGTCGAGGGTGCGCAGGTCGGCGCCGTCCACCGAGACGGTGCCCTCGGTCGGGTCGTAGAACCGCGCGATCAGCTTGACCAGGGTCGACTTGCCCGCCCCGGTCTGCCCGACCAGCGCCACCGACTGGCCGGCCGGGATCCGCAGGTCGATGCCGGTCACCGCGGGTTCGCCGCCGGTGAGGTAGGCGAAGGAGATGCCGTCGAACCGGATCTCCCCGCGCAGGGCGGCCACCGGCGCCGGGTCGGCCGGCTGTGGCGTGCTGGTGGGCGTCCGCAGCAGCTCCTTCAGCCGGCTCAGCCCGACCGAGGCCTGCTGGTAGCCGTCGAAGACCTGCGACAGCTGCTGCACCGGGCCGAAGAAGGCGTCCAGGTACAGGAAGAACGCGATCAACGCGCCGGCGCTCAGGCTGCCGTGTGCGAGCCGCTCGGCACCGAAGGCCAGCACCAGCGCGCCGGCCAGGTCGGCCAGGAACTGCACGAACGGGAAGTACGCCGCGATGTAGGTCTGCGCCCGCAGCCGGGAGTTGCGGTAGTCG
Organism: Jatrophihabitans sp.; assembly: GCA_035507775.1. GTDB lineage: Bacteria > Actinomycetota > Actinomycetes > Mycobacteriales > Jatrophihabitantaceae > Jatrophihabitans_A. The sequence goes on along the minus strand of DATJNU010000146.1, from coordinate 2,382 downwards.
GTGGCCAGGCCGAGGAAGTTGCTGGTGTTGCGCCGCTCCCGCTGGAAGGCCTGTGCCACCCGGACACCGGCCACGTCCTCCTGGAACTGCGCGTTCACCGCGCTGACCCGCTCGCGGGCCTCGACGTAGGCCGGCACCGACAGCCGCCGGAACGCCCAGGTGGCCAGGAAGAGCACCGGCAGCATCGCCACCAGCACCAGCGACAGCTGCGCGTCCAGCAGCACCAGCGCCACCAGCACGCCGACCAGGGTGAGCAGGCTGATCAGCGCGGTGGCCAGCCCGGTCTGCAGGAAGTTGGACAGCGCGTCGACGTCGGTGGTCATCCGGGTCATGATGCGGCCGGCCAGCTCGCGCTCGTAGTAGTCCAGGCCCAGCCGCTGCAGCTGCGCGAAGCTCTTGACCCGCAGCGTGTAGAGCAGCCGCTCGCCGGTGCGCCCGGTCACCCGCTGGCCGGCCACCGCGACCGCCCAGTCGATCAGCAGCACCGCCAGCGCGATGCCCGACACCACGGTCAGCACGGCCATCCGGTGCTGCTCGATACCGCGGTCCACGCCGGCCCGCACCAGCGACGGCACCAGCAGCTGCAGCACCGTGTCGAGCCCGATCAGCACGATGCCGGCCGCGAACACCGCCCGCACCGGCCGCAGCAGCCGGCCCAGCGCGAACCGCGGGTCGCCCGCGCGGGCGACGGCCTCGTCCACCGCCGGCTGGTCGGTGGCTGGGGGCAGCGCCGCGACCTTGGCCAGCAGCTCGGGGGTGGCCGGTACCCCGTCGAGGAAGCCGGCGCCACCGCCACCCGGGCCGCCGGCCCGCCGCGGCAGGCCGATGCCGGCAGCCGGCTGACCGGGCACCGCACCGTGCCGGTCGCCGGGCCGGTGCCAGAGCGCCGGGGTCACGCCGTCGACCACCGCCGGGTCCGGTTCGGCGACCGCCAGCTCGCCGGCGTCGATGCCCTCGGCGTCGTCACCGGGGCCGCCGAGCAGCAGCCGGAACAGCGCGCACCGCTCCACCAGCTCCTCGAACGTCCCGACGTCGGCCACCCGGCCGCCGTCGAGCACCGCGATCCGGTCGGCCAGCGCCAGGGTCGAGCGCCGGTGCGCGATCAGCACCGTGGTGCGGCCGGCGATGAGCTGGCGCAGGGTGGCCAGGATGTCGGCCTCCACCCGCGGGTCGACCGCGCTGGTCGCGTCGTCGAGCAGCAGGATCCGGGGGTCGGCCAGCAGCGCGCGGGCCAGCGCGATCCGCTGCCGCTGGCCGCCGGACAGCGTCAAGCCGCGCTCGCCGACCCGGGTGTCGTAACCGCCGGGCAGCGCCGCGATGAACTCGTCCGCCTCGGCCGCCCGGGCGGCCGCGACCACCTGCTCGCGGGTCGCGTCCGGCCGGCCGTAGGCGATGTTGGCCGCGACCGTGTCGGAGAACAGGAAGCTGTCCTCGAAGACCATGCCGATCGCCGACCGCAGCTCGGCCAGCCGGAGCTGCCGGACGTCCACCCCGCCGACCGTCAGCGAGCCGCCGTGCACGTCGTAGAAGCGCGGGACGAGCATGGCCAGCGTCGACTTGCCCGAGCCCGCGCCGCCCACGATGGCCAGCGTCTGGCCGGGCGCCACGGTCAGGTCGAGCCCCTGCAGCACCGGCGCCGACCGGGTGTAGCCGAAGCGGACGTCGCGGAAGGCCAGCCCGAGCGGTCCGGCCGGCAGCGGCTGGGCTTCCGGGGCGTCCGCCACCGCGGGGGAGGAATCGATGACCTCCAGCACCCGCTCGACGCCGGCCCGGGCCTGCTGGCCGACGGTGAGCAGCGTGCTCACCTGGCGCACGGGGCTGACCAGCTGCCCGAGGTAGGTGGAGAAGGCCAGGAACGTGCCGATGGTGATCTGCCCGTGCAGGGCCAGCCAGCCGCCGAGCAGCAGCACGCCGAGCTGGCCGAGCGCCGGGATCGCGGTGAGCGCCGCGGTGTAGCGCGCCTGCAGCCGCACCACCCGCATCCGCAGCGCGAACAGCACCCGGGCGGCGGCGCCGAGCTCGTCGACCTCGCGGCTCTCCTGGCCGAATCCCTTGACCACCCGCACACCGGTTACGGCCGCCTCGACCTGCCCGACCAGCTCGCCGGACTGCTGCTGGGCCGACCAGTTGGCCGGGAACAGGTCGCGGCGGGAGGCACGGGCCACCAGCCAGAGCGCCGGCGCGATCCCGAAGGCGATCAGGGTGAGCAGCGGCGAGAGCCAGAGCATGGCCACCAGCGAGATCACGAACAGCAGCACGTTGCCGGTGATCGCGGGCAGGAACGCGAGCAGGCCCTGGACGAGGCCGACGTCGCTGATCGAACGGCTCACCACCTGCCCGGTCTGCAGCGCGTCCTGGGCGGCGCCGTCCAGCCGCTGCAGG
>DATJNU010000145.1:0-2157 GCA_035507775.1 Jatrophihabitans sp. | reverse complement strand
TCCCGGACGAGGTGCTGGCCCGGATCTCCACCCGCGTCACCAATGAGGTTCCGCAGGTCAACCGGGTGGTGCTCGACGTCACCAGCAAGCCACCCGCCACCATCGAATGGGAATAATCCAAAACCCTTTATAACAAACGCCCTGGCATCCCGCCCCACCATTCCCACCCAGCTCTGGTTGCGCTGTGTTATACCGGTTAACCTTGCGTTACTATCGGAAGAATGCGGATGCTTAGCAGAGCTGCCATGAGCTCGCTGTTCGCGCTCGGCGTCGCGCTCGCGCTCGCGGTGGCCGTGGTGGCCGCGCTCGGCATCGCGAGCACCCGCTCGGCCGAGGCGCGCGGCAGCGCGATCGCCGACAACGAACTGACCAGCGCGGTCCTGACCGGTCAGCTGGCCCAGAGCATGGACGCGGCGTACCAGGCCGGCCAGGCCGCGATCCAGGCCGGCCCGGCGATGCGTTCGGACCTCCTCACCTCCCTCTACACCAGCCTGCTGCCCCGGGTCGACGGGCGGATCGTCAAGCTGGACCAGCTGCACGCCAGCGACCCGCCCGCCGAGCTCGCCTACATCGAGTCGTTCGGCCGGCAGTGGGCCGCGGTGCGGAACCTGCTCAGCCCGGAGTACATGTCCGTCCCGGCCGGCTCGACCGCGGCCACGGCCGAACTGGCCAGCGCCTACGCTCCCATCACGGCGCAGCTCAGCCAGCTCTACACCAGCTCGCTCAGCGACGCCCAGGCCGACCGCGCGGGCACCGCCGCGCAGACGGACCGGGCGACCTGGCTCATCGCCGGGGTCGCGGCGCTCGGCCTGGCCGTCGGCGCGCTGCTCGCCGGGCGCGGCGTCCGCCGCATCCGCGAGAGCCTGGTGCCGAGCGAGGACCACGCCGAGTTCGCCGACACCCTGCAGATCGCCGGCGACGAGGAGGAGGCGCACCTGCTGCTCCAGCGGCACCTGGAGCGCTCGCTCCCGGACACCAGCGCGGTCGTGCTCAACCGGAACAACAGCGCCGACCGGCTCGAGGCGGTCACGCCGCTGCCGGCCGGCTCGCCGCTGCCGAGCACCCTGCGCGGCGCCGAGCCGCGCTCCTGCCTGGCGGTGCGGTCGGGCCGGACCCACCGGGAGGACGGCCGCAGCGCCCTGCTGACCTGCTCGGTGTGCGCCCCCGCGCCCGGCACCTCGTGCTGCGTGCCGCTCACCGTCGGCGGCGAGGTGATCGGCTCGGTGCTGGTCAGCCGGCCGGCGCCCTATTCCGAGGGCGAGGAGCAGCGGATCAGCGAGTCCGTCCGGCAGGCCGCGCCGGTGCTGGCCAACCTGCGCAACCTGGCCGTGGCCGAGATCCGGGCGTCCACCGACGGCCTGACCGGGCTGCCCAACAAGCGCGCCGTCAACGACGCCATGAAGCGGACGTTCGCCCAGGCCGCGACCACCCAGTCCCCGCTCGCCCTGATGCTGCTCGACCTCGACCACTTCAAGCAGGTCAACGACCAGCGCGGGCACGCGGTGGGGGACCAGGTGCTGGCCAGCGTGGGCGCGACGCTGCGCGGCGTGCTGCGGGCCGGTGACTTCGCCGGCCGCAACGGCGGGGAGGAGTTCGCGGTCCTGCTGCCCGACACGTCGATCCCCGACGCGCTCGACATCGCCGAGCGCGTCCGGTCGGCGATCGCCGAGATCTCCCTGGCCGGCACCGACGTGTCGGTCACCGCCTCGATCGGCGTGGCCGTCTTCCCCGACCAGGTCAGCACGCTCGACCGGCTCGAGCGGCTGGCCGACGCCGCCCTCTACACGGCCAAGCGGCAGGGCCGGAACCGGATCGAGCTGGCGGAGTCCTCGCCCGCCCCGGTACCGGAACCCCGGGCCTCGGTTAACACCGTGCCGCTCTTACCCCAGGCTTCGCATGGCCCACAGGTCGGGGAAGGTGGGCGCGGCCAGGGTGGAGCGCAGGTAGGCCGAGCCGGCCGAGCCGCCGGTGCCCCGGTGACCGCCGATGGTCCGCTCCACCATCTTGACGTGGTGATAGCGCCATTCCTGCATGCCCTCGTCCAGGTCGACCAGCAGCTCGCACACCGCCGTCGCGTCGGTGTCGTCGTCGTAGACCTTCTTCAGCGCCTGCTGCATCGCGTCCGAGGCCTCCAGCGGCGCCGTGACGTCGCGCCCG
>DATJNU010000144.1:0-5600 GCA_035507775.1 Jatrophihabitans sp. | reverse complement strand
CGCTGGTGCACCTGAAGTCGCCCGTACCCCGAGGTGTCGCCGGTGGTGTGCACGCCGAACATGCCGGGCCGCCGCTGGCCGGTTGGCAGCGCGCCGGCTTCCTGCGCCTGCTCGACCTCGGAACGCTGGCCGTCCAGGCCGCTCGGGTAACCCTCGGTCATTTCGCGAACCTCTGCGACGACGGGATCAGCTCGACCTTCTGGCCGGCCAGCTTCTCGGCGCGCTTGGGGCCGAGCGGCTCGTTCATGATCTTGTGGTGCAGCTTGAGCACCGCGTCCAGCAGCATCTCCGGCCGCGGCGGGCAGCCCGGCAGGTACATGTCGACCGGCACGATGTGGTCGACGCCCTGCAGCACCGCGTAGTTGTTGAACATGCCGCCGGACGAGGCGCACACGCCCATCGCCAGTACCCAGCGCGGCTCGGCCATCTGGTCGTAGATCTGGCGGACGACGGGCGCCATCTTCTGGCTGACCCGGCCGGCCACGATCATCAGGTCCGCCTGCCGCGGCGACGGCCGGAAGACCTCCATGCCGAACCGGCCGGAGTCGAACCGCGGCGCGCCGAAGGTCATCATCTCGATGGCGCAGCAGGCCAGCCCGAAGGTCACCGGCCACAGCGAGGACTTGCGGGTCCAGTTGACCAAGGTCTCCACGCTGGACAGCAGGATGCCGTCGGGGAGTTTCTCTTCTAGTCCCATGTTCCAGCCAACTCTCTCGCGAGGATCAGTCCCAATCGAGCCCGCCGCGGCGCCAGACATAGGCGTACGCGACGAACACGGTGGCGATGAACAGGAAGATCTCGACCAGGCCGAACAGGCTCAGTTCCTGGCTCTCCACCGCATAGGGGTAGAGAAAGATGATCTCGATGTCGAAGACGATGAACAGCATCGCGGTCAGGAAGTACTTGACCGGGAAGCGGTTGGGGCCCGATGCCATCGGCGCCGGCTCGATGCCGCACTCGTAGAAGTCCAGCTTGGCCTTGTTATACCGTTTAGGGCCCGTGATGGTCGCGATCACGACCGAGAACGCGGAGAACCCGAAGGCCAGCGCGAACAAGATCACGATCGGCAGGTACGTCGAGAGCATCCTTACCTGCTTCCCTTCCGCACGTTCGCGGGGAACTGCGCACTCGAGCGGGCCGTCGCGAAGGGCATCGGCGCCGGAGATCCGAACGTAGCCAGGCTAGTGCGCCTGGTCGCACCAGCGTTGCTTAGGCTTGCCTTACCTGCCGGACGGTCGCTCATCGGACCGCCGGGGTGATCCGGGTGAGCAGGTTGATGATCCGGTCCGAGACGTCGCCGTCGGCGGGGTCGGTCAGGTTGGCCAGCAACTTGAGCACGAACCTCATCAGCTGCGGGTGCGGCAGCCCGTGCCGGGTGCAGGCGCGCATCACCGCCGGGTTGCCGATCAGCTTCACGAAGATGCCACCGAGCCGGTAGTAGGCACCCCACTCCGCGGCCAGCGCGGCCGGGTAGCCGGCCAGCGCGCGCTCCCGCTGCGGCCCCTCGGGCCGGGCCAGCGCCTGCACGACGGCCTCGGCCGCGAACTTGCCCGACTCCATCGCGTACGGGATGCCCTCGCCGTTGAACGGGTTCACCGATCCGCCGGAATCGCCGACCAGCAGCACGCCGTCGCGGTAGTGCGGGGTGCGGTTGAACCCCATCGGCAGGCCGGCGCCCTGGGTCGGGCAGAGCGCGTTCTCCTCGCGCAGGCCCCACTCCTCCGGGGTGTTGTCCAGCCAGCTGGTCAGCAGCGTGCGGTAGTTGGTCTTCTGGAAGCCGGCCGAGGAGTTGAGCACGCCCAGCCCGACGTTGACCGAGCCGTCGCCCATCCCGAAGATCCAGCCGTAGCCGGGCAGCAGCTTGGCGCCGTCCGCGCCCGGCGGCCCGTCCCAGAGCTCCAGCCAGGACTCCAGGTAGTCGTCGTCGGTGCGCGGGCTGCGGTAGTAGCGGCGGACCGCGACGCCCATCGGCCGCTTGTCGTTGCGGTGCATGCCCAGCCGCTGCGCGAACTTGCCGGAGACCCCGTCACAGGCCAGCACGATCGGCGCCCGGTAGGTGAGCTCGCGCTTGTCCGCGTCCCGGGCGGTCACGCCGACCACCCGGCCCTGCCGGTCCTGCACCGGGCCGCTCACCGAGACCTGCTGGTGCAGCCGGGCGCCGGCCTTGACCGCCTGCCGCACCAGCAGGTGGTCCAGGTCCGCCCGCGGGCGGACCAGGCCGAAGTTCGGGAAGGAGGACAGCTCGGGCCAGTCGAGCTCCAGCCGCAGGCCGCCGCCCAGCACTCGCAGGCCCTTGTTGTGCAGCCAGCCGGCCTCCTCGCTGACGTCGATGCCCAGCTCGACCAGGGCCCGGGTGCCGCGCGGGGTCAGCCCGTCGCCGCACACCTTCTCGCGGGGGAACGAGGTCTTCTCCAGCAGCAGCACGTCCACCCCGGCGGTGGCCAGCCAGTACGCGGCCGCCGAGCCGGACGGGCCGGCACCGATCACGATGACGTCGGCATCCTGCCGCGCGCTGTCGGCGTGCCCGGCACCCTGGTCCCCGGCGGCGGGGACGACCTGCGAATCCGTGGCGATCGCGGTCATGCCGGTCCTTCCTCTCGCGCGGCCCAGCTCGTGAAAGTTTTCACGAGCGGTCGCACTGCAGTCTAAGCCTCCCTCGCCGCCCGGCTTCACGCCGCTGGGGCGGCACCGGCGGCGCGGCGCCCGGGCGCGGACTTTGTCTCGATCTGGAAACGACTATTTACCTTTTCCGGACCAAACGCTAGGTATGGGGCACCCCTGATCATCCCCCCATGGAGGCACTCGTGCTCAGAAAGCGCTCTCTGCTGGCCCTCGCCGGCGCCGTGGTCACCCTGGCCGTGACCGCGACGCTGGCAGCGGTACCGGCATCGGCAATGACCGGCGGCTACGTCGCCCTCGGTGACTCGTACTCCTCGGGCGTCGGCAGCGGCAGCGAGACCGGCAGCTGCCTGCAGAGCCCGACCTCGTACGCCGGGCTGTGGAACTCCGCCCACCACCCGAGCTCGTACAAGATGGCGGCCTGCTCCGGCGCCAAGACGACTGACGTCAACGCCAACCAGCTGTCGTCGCTCAGCTCCTCGACCGGCCTGGTCAGCATCACCATCGGCGGCAACGACGTCGGCTTCTCCAACATCATGACCACCTGCGTGCTCTACAGCGAGTCCTCCTGCGTCTCGGCCGTGAACCAGGCCGAGACCGCCGCGAAGGCGAACCTGCCGGGCCTGCTGAACACCACCTACAACGGCATCCGCAGCCACGCCCCGAACGCCCAGGTCGTCGTGCTCGACTACCCGGTCTTCTACCAGCTCGGCGTCTGGTACTGCATCGGCCTGAGCGAGACCTCGCGGTCCAAGATCGACGAGGGTATCAACCTGGTCGACGGCATCATCCAGACCGCGGCCGCCAACCACGGATTCACCTTCGGCGACGTCCGCAACCAGTTCGTCGGGCACCAGCTCTGCTCCGGCAACGACTGGCTGCACTCGCTCAACTACACCGACATCACCGAGTCCTACCACCCGAACGCCTCCGGCTACTCGTCCGGCTACCTGCCGGTCTTCAGCGCCGCGGTGAAGTAGGCCCGCTCCGCTCGTCCCGGGTCCGGCCCGGCCAGCCGCCGCTGGCCGGGCCGGCCTGCATCCGGGGCCGGCCTGAATGACATTTCGGACCAATGGGTAAGCCTCCCGCTGAAGGGAGGCGCAGCGACCGACATGCCCGAACCGAGCGACCCGGCCCGCGCGCCGGGCCACGAGCAGCCGGCCGGCGGCCCGAGCCGACGCCTGGTGCACCTGTCCGAAGGCTCGACCATCGGCGGCATCGCCGCGGTGGTGCGCGCCGAGCTCGCGCAGGTGCCCGGGTGGCTGGAGGTCGACTGGCTCACCCTCGGCACCGCGGACCTGACCCGCGAGCTGGGCCCGCTGCTGCACCGGGCGCTCTACGGCGCGGACGGCCCCGAGCAGCTCGCGGCCGCCGACCCGTGGCGCCGGCTGCGCGACTTCGGGGCCGCGGCGGCAGCCCGGCTCGCCGACCAGGTGGCCGGTGCGGACGCGCTGGTGCTGCACGACCCGCTCTGCCTCAGCCTGGCGCCGCACCTGCGCCCGCTGGTCGGCCGGATCCTGTGGCGGTGCCATATCGGCAGCGACGAACCGGGGCCCGACACCCGCGCCGCCATCGCCGGGCTGCGGCCCTACCTCGACTCCGTCGAGGTCGTGGCGTTCCTGCGGCCGGCCTACGTCTGGCCCGGGCTGCCCGCGGACAAGGTGCTCGTCGTGCCGCCCGGCATCGACCCGGACGGCGCCAAGAACCGGCCGCTCTCGGCCACCGAGCGCTCCGCCGGCGACACCGCACTGCGGACCGGCTACTGGGGCACCGGCCGGTCCGAGCCGGACCGGGTGCTGGACGACAACGGCACCGGCTTCCTGCGACCCGGCGCCCGGTTCGTGCTGCAGGCCTCCCGGTGGGACCAGCTCAAGGGCCACGAGGGCGTGCTGGCCGGCGTCCGCGCGCTGGCCGAGCGGCACCCGGACCTGGAACTGGTGCTGGCCGGCCCACACATCGACCCCGCCCGCAACTACCCCGAGAACACCGCGCTGCTGGCGGACCTGCTGGCGGCCCGGGCCGCAGCACCGGCCGGCATCCGGGACCGGCTGCACGTCTGGTCGTTCGCGCACCCGGCCGACCCGCGCGAGCCGCTGCTGGTCAACCTGCTGCAGCGCACCGCCACCGTGGTCGTGCAGAACAGCCTGCGCGAGGGCTTCGGACTGACCGTCACCGAGGCGCTGTGGAAGGGCGCGGCGGTGCTCGCCTCGGCCGTCGGCGGGCTGCGCGAGCAGGTCACCGACGAGGTCACCGGCGTGCTGACCGGAACCACCGACGGCGGGCCTGCCTGGCAGCGGCGGCTCGACCACGCGCTGGCCGACGCCGGGCGCCGGGCGCGCTGGGGGGCGGCCGGCCGTGAGCGGGTGCGGCAGCGCTACCTGGCCGGCAGCGCCCTGCAGGCCCAGCTGTGCGCCCTCGGCCTGCCGGCATGACCACCCAGACCCTGGCGCCGGAGGCCGGCCGGCGGTCCGACCGCACCGCCTGGTCGCCGGACCGGCGGGCGCTGACCGCGGGCCTGCTGCTGACGGTGGGCACCGGCGCGTTCGAGGCGCTCGGCGTCGGCACCGTGATGCCGGCCGCCAATGCCGAGCTGCACGACCTGCACCACTACGGCCTGGTCTTCAGCGCGTTCATGCTCACCCAACTGCTGGGCGTGGTGGCCGGTGGCCGGCTCGCCGACTCCACCTCGCCGCAGCGGCCGTTCGTCGGCGGCACGCTGCTCTTCGCCGGCGGGCTGCTGGTGACCGGCACCGCCGGCAGCATGCTGGCGATGGCGCTCGGCCGCGGCCTGCAGGGCCTGGGCGCGGGTGCCGTCAGCGGGCTGGCGATGTACGCGGTGCGGCGCTGCTACGCCGCGCCCGCCCGACCACGGATGCTCGCGCTGCTCTCCACCGCCTATACCGTGCCCGGCCTGGTGGGTCCCTCGATCGCCGCCGCCGTCGCCGGCACCGTCGGCTGGCGCTGGGTGTTCCTGGGCCTGG
>DATJNU010000143.1:0-33077 GCA_035507775.1 Jatrophihabitans sp. | reverse complement strand
GACGGCGTGGTGTCCCGGCCGGCCGCGGAGCCCGCGCCCGGGCCGGCCGGGGCCGACGCCGTCGTCTGCCGCGTGCCCCGCGGCCGGGTGCTCACCGTCATCTGCCCGAGCAACCATCCCGAACCGCACGTCACCTGGGTGCGGGGCCTGGCGGCCGGCTATCGCGTGCTGGTGCGGCCCGGCTCGGCCGACCCGTTCACCCCGAACCGGCTGTCGGCGGCGCTGGTGGCGGCCGGGCTGCCGGCCGAGCGGCTGGCGGTGCTGCCGAGCCCGCATGCCACCGCGGACCTGCTGGTCCGCTCGGCCGACCGGGCCATCGTCTACGGCGGGCCGGCGGCGGCGCGCCGGTGGTCCGGGCATCCGTCGGTGCTGGTGCGCGGTCCTGGTTTCAGCAAGGCCCTGGTCACCGGTGCCGCCCCGGCGACGGAGGCGCTGCTCGACCATCTGGCCGACGCGGTCGGTGGGGACGGCGGGGTCCGGTGCACCAACCTGTCGGTGATCCGGGCCGCCGGCGACGCCCGGGCGCTGGCCCGGAGCCTGGCCGCTCGCCTGGCCGCCTGGCCTGTCCAGCCGGTCACCGAGCCGCGGGCGGTCCTGCCGGCCCTGCCGGTTGCGGCCGCCGAGGCCGTGCGTGACCAGCTCGGCCGCCTGCTCGATTCCGGGCTTGTCGACGAGAGCGGGTACGCGGCCGATCCGTTCGTCCTGGTCGCGGACGGATCGCTGATCGCCCGGCCGGTCGTGCTCTCGGCCCCGGCGGGGGTGGCGGTGCCCGAGGTCGAACTGCCCTTCCCGTTCGTCATCGTCGCGCCCTGGCAGGCGGCGGACGGCCTGGAGCCGGTGCGCAACAGTCTCGTGCTGAACCTGCTGGCCGGCCCGGCGGACGTGGACGATGCCGGGGCGCTGGCGCGGGCCTATCTCGAACCCAGCATCCGGAAGCTGGTGCACGGAGCGATCCCACCCTGGAGCACCGCGCCGGGGCTGCCGCACGACGGCAGCCTGGACGACTTCCTGCTGGAGCCGAAAACCGTCCTGGAAAGAGCATCGCGTGAACACTGAACGTCCCCGTCTCGAGCGTGTCGTCGTCACCGGAGCCTCCGGCGACCTGGGTGCGGCGGTGACCGCGGCCTGCCTGGAGCGCGGCGCTGCCGTCCTGGCGCAGTACCGCAGCCGCAAGGACCGCCTCGCCGGTCTCGGCGGCCCGGGCGAGCTCCTCCCGGTGCGCATCGACCTGTCCGAGGACGGCGCCGCCCGCGCCCTGGCCGCCTCGCTGCCACCGGAGTGGGAGGGCATCGACCTGCTCGTCAACTGTGTGGGCGGGGCCCGGCCGGTGGGGTTCACCGAGCTCACCGACGAGGAGTGGCGCCGGTGCCAGCACCTCAACGTCGACGTTCCCTTCTTCGTGATGCGCGAACTGGTGGGCCCGCTGCAGGCCGTGGGCGGCAGCGTGGTCAACCTCTCCAGCGTGGCCGCCCTCACCGGGGGCTCGTTCGGGCCGCACTACACCGCGGCCAAGTCCGCGGTCATCGGGCTGACCCGCTCGGCCGCCCGGTCGCTCGGCCCGCGGGGGATCCGGGTCAACTGCGTGGCGCCGGGCCCGGTGGCCTCGGCCATGACCGACGCGCTCGACGACCGCACCCTGCAGGCCCTGCTGGCCGGCACGGCGCTGGGCCGGGTCGTGCAACCGGCCGAGGTGGCCGACGCGGTCCTCTCGCTGGCCCTGGCCGGCGGTGTCACCGGCCAGACCCTGGTCGTCGACGGGGGACGCCACCTCCAATGATCGGGATGACGCAGGACGCCGACGCGCTGGGCGAGCGGCTGCTGGCCCGGCTGCGGCGGCTCGACGGCGTCGCGGTGGCCTTCTCCGGCGGGGTCGACTCGGCCCTGGTGCTGGCCGCGGCGGTGCGGGCGCTGCCGGCGGACCGGGTCCGCGCGGTGATCGCCGATTCTCCGAGTCTCGCCCGCACCGAGCTGGCCGGCGCCCGCGCGGTGGCCGCCGGGCTGGGCGTCGGGCTGGCGGAGATCCGCACCGCCGAACTGGACGTGCCCGGCTACCGCAGCAACGCCGGGGACCGCTGCTACTTCTGCAAGCACACCGTCCTGACCGCGGTGTCCGAGGTGGCCGCGCGCCAGGGCATCCGGCACGTGGCTACGGGCACCCACGCCGACGATCACCGGGCCGCGCACCGGCCGGGGCTGCGGGCCGCCCGGGAGCTGGAGGTCGTCGAGCCCTTGGCCGAGGCGGGCCTGGGGAAGCGGGAAGTCCGCCTGCTTGCCGCCGCCTGGTCCCTGCCGGTGGCCGACAAGCCGGCCGCACCCTGCCTGGCCTCGCGGATCGCCGTCGGGGTGCCGGTCTCGCTCACCCGGCTGAACCTGGTCGAGCGGGCCGAGGCCACGCTGCGCGACCAGCTGGCCGGAGCCGGCCTCGCCGCTCGCGATGTGCGGGTCCGGCTGCTGGCACGGGGATTCCGGATCGAACTGGACCAGGCCGCGCATGCTGCGCTCGGTGCGCGGCCGGCGCTGGCCGGGTCGCTGCTGACCCGCCTGGAGAAGCTGATCGGGAACGGCCCGGGGCAGCTCGCGGCCTACCGGCTCCCGGCGTCGACGGGCAGCGCCGGGTCGAACGTGACGTGACATCGAGGCCGTGACCCGGGTGGATGCGCAGTTCGCGTGGTCCGACTGCGTAGCATCGAGCGGCTATCAGCGACCAGGCCGGAGACCCGATGACCACCCCGATCGACAAGGCGAAGCAGGGCAAGCGCAAGGCCGAGGCGCCGGCCAAGGAGGACAGCGAGAGCGAGTCCGAGTCCGTGCCGTCCTCGCCGGTCCCGCTGACCGGCCTCGCGGTGCCCAAGCGCCGCAAGACCGAACTGGAGAAGCTCGGTGAGATGAGCTTCTCGGCTCCGACCGGCGAGTCCGCCAGCGGCGTCGACGATCCGACTCCGTCGCGTGGAAGGCGTGCGGCGGCGACCAAGAGCGGCCTGGTCACGAAGTCCAGGGGTGAGCGCCGGGGCGGCCTGCGCAAGCTCGCCGAAGCGCCGGCCTACCGTCCCAAAAAGGACAAGAACGGCAGCAAGATCTGGGGCGGCCAGCGAGGCAGCCTGGGCTGGTTCGCGAACGTCCAGTCCGCCATGGACAGCGTCAAGGCCGGCTGCACGATCAACGGCACGGGCTGCACCGGCACCGCGGACGCGATCGATCACGTCGAGGACTTCGCAACCGCGCAGACCACGATCCCCGAGCGGGACCTCTGCGACGGCAGGCACCACTGGAAGGCCGTGCTGCTCAAGGACGCCAAATTCGTCTACAACGGCCGCCACAAGTCGACCGAGAAGTTCGGCGGCAAGATGGCTCAGTTGCAGCGGCAGTTCCGCTGGTCGTGCACGCACTGCAATTCCAGTCGGGGCGGCCAGCAGGGCAACGACGTCGGTGCGCCGAAGTGGATCGAGGCCTGCCCCGGCAGGACCGCCTGCACGCTCTGACCTGCCAAAGCTCCACCCGCAACGGTTGCGCCCTGCAGGTGTCTGCAGTACACATCAGGCCCAGCGGTCATTGCGCTTTCGGCGATTGCACACGGAGAGATGATGCTGCGGACGAGAACTGCCCGTACCTGGCTGGCTGTCGCCGCCGTCACCGGCCTGGCCTGCGCCGGGGCGCTGGTGCCCGGGGTGGCCTGGGCCGGTACGCCGCTCTCCACCCCGAACGACACCACCAGCAACACCGACGGCATCGCCGACCCGGGCGTCCTGCGGGACCCGGCGACCAGCCAGTTCGTCTCGCTGAGCACCGGCGGCTCCGGCCGGGTCTGGACCGCTGCCGATGCCGGCGGCCCGTGGACGAAGGTGCGCTCGAACGCGCTGAGCTCCTGGCCGAGCTGGGCGGACTCGTCCCAGGCGGTGTGGGCGCCGTCGGAGATCGAGCTGAACTCCGGCAGCCACAGCGGCCAGTACGTCATGTTCTTCTCCGCGGTCCGCAGCACCGGCCCCAGCCCGAAGCGCTGCATCGGCGTGGCCATCGGCGATTCGGCGACCGGCCCGTTCGCCCCCGAGCGGGACTCGCCGCTGGTCTGCCCCGGCGGCTCGCTGGTCGCCGACCCCGTCCCGGAGGCCCCGGACAGCTCCGAGGGCGTGATCGACCCGACCCCGCGCTACCTGTGGCACGACGGGACGCAGGGGCTGTACCTGACCTACAAGACGACCGGCATCCCGTCCTCGATCCAGCTGGTGCGGCTGAACATCGACAGCGGCGCGAGCGACATCCTCGGCTCCAGCCACGAGCTGATCCAGGACAACGGCAACAACCAGGAGAACCCGATCCTGGTGCAGCGCGGCGGTTCGGCCGGCAGCGACGGCACGTTCACCCTCTTCACGTCCAAGGGCAACTACCACTCCTGCGACAACTACGCGACCTACTGGCGCAACTCCGCCAGCCTGTGGAACTGGGGGAACGTGGCCGGCACCGAGCTGCGGTTCCCGTCCGGGGCGGTGACCTGCGGGCAGGGGGACGCGGACATCGTGCCGGGGCTGCCGGCGAACTCCTGGCGGATCTTCTTCTCCGCGCACTGGGAACCGGGCAAGACCTACGAGCAGGCGGTGGCGGCCAACGGCGGCAGCTCCAGCCCGTGGCCGTTCCACCTCTACGTCGGCGCGCTGGTCTGGAACGGTGACACGCCGAGCGTCTCGAACCTGGTCGCCAGCGGCGGCTGACCGGTCAGCTCGGGCGCCGGGCGGTCGCGCGTCCCGAGCGGGCGAGGGCGGGCCGGGAGACCGGGCAGGTGGCCGAGCCGGGCATGCGTTATGGTCCGGTTGTCCGATAGGCGCCTCGCCGCGAAACGCCTTGTCGAGGGGGAGGGTGGAATGGCCGGGGACGCCTACCGCAGGCTGATCGACCTGCTCGACGAACACGGTGCCGACTACCGGGTGATCGAGCACGAGCCCGAAGGTGTCACAGAGGCGGCCAGCCGGCTCCGCGGGCACGACCCGAACCAGGCCGCCAAGTGCATCGTGGTGATGGTCAAGCTCGGCAAGAAGGAGACCCGCTACCTCGCGGCCGTGCTGCCCGGCGACCAGCGCATCGACTTCGGCAAGGTCAAGGCCCTGCTCAACGGCACCTATGCCGCCTTCGCCAGCCCCGAGGTGGCCGAGGAGCTCGCCGGCACCCCGGTCGGCACCATCCCGCCGTTCTCGTTCGACGACCGGCTCGACGTGGTCATGGATCCGAGCCTGCTGCGGCACTCCGAGGTCTTCTTCAACGCCGCCCGGCTCGACCGGACCATCGCGCTCGCTACCGACGACTACTGCGCCATCGCCAGGCCGCGAATCGAGTCGATCACCTCGCTCTGAGGGGTACCGCCGGCACCCGTTCCGGTCGCCAATCCTCTTCTGTAAGCGCTTAATTCGCGCTCGCGCGCCTGCCCTGGAACGACGTCACGCCGGCCTTCAGAATGGCCCGAACAATGTGTACTGTCTGCCTAACGTCAAATGACGTTTACGTCTGCAACGGGAGGTTTCGTGCTGCGCTGTCGGGCCGGGGCGCGCCGCGCATGACCGGTGCCGCCGAGCCTCTCGTCCTCGTACCGCGCGAGGACGTGGCACTGCGCCTGTTCGCCTTCCCGCACGCCGGCGGCAGCCCGCAGATCTTCGCCGACTGGGCCGCGGACCTGCCCGGCGACGTCGAGCTCGTCTCGTTCTCGATGCCCGGCCGCGGCCGGTTGCAGGGTGAGCCGCCCTACGGCGACTGGCCACGGCTGGTCGCCGACCTGATGGCTGCCGTCGCCGAGCTCGACGACGGCGCGCCGTTCGCCTTCTTCGGGCACAGCTTCGGCTCGCTGGTCGCGTTCGAGGTCGCCCGGACACTCGCCGAGCAGCGCCGCCGGACCCCCGAGATCCTCTTCCTCTCGGCCCACCGGGCCCCGCACCTGGCCCCCGCGGCGCCGGCGCACACGCTGCCCGAACCGCGGTTCCTCGACCTGGTGCGCAGCTGGGGCCTGGTGCCGGAGGAGTTCCTGCGGGACGAGGAGCTGCTCACGCTGATGCTGCCGCCGTTGCGGGCAGACCTGGCGCTGGACGCCGGCTACCCCTGCCGCACCGGCCCCGACGCCCCGCTGGGCATCCCGGTCGTGGTCTACGGCGGGGTGCGGGACGGCACCGTGCAGGCGGCCGAACTGGCGGCCTGGCGGCAGCACGTCGAGCCGGATTCCTTCGTCGGCACCGAGCTGTTCGACGGCGGCCACTTCTACTCGATCAGCCACCGCGCGGACCTGCTGACCAGCATCGCCGGCCACCTCGGCCGGGTCCGGCGCGCCCTCCCGCCGTCCCTGGCCGTCGCGGGACCGGCCTACACCGGTGGCGAGCGCAGCCTGTGGGACCGGTTCGCCGACCAGGTCGCGGCCACCCCGGACGCGCCGGCGCTGCTGGACCGGGACCGGCGCTGGAACTACCGCGAACTGCACGAGAGCGCGGGCTCGCTGGCCGCCGAACTCGCCGGGCTCGGCCACGGCCGCGGCGACGTGGTCGGGCTGCTGCTGCCGCACTCGGCCGAGTACTGCATCGGCCTGCTCAGCTGCTTCGGCCTCGGTGCCCCGGCCTGCCTGCTGGAGACGAACTGGCCGGCCTCGCTGCTCGCGCAGTTCCTGACCAATGCCGGCGTCCGGGTCGTGGTGACCGTCCCCGGGCTGGTCGGCCAGCTGCCGGCCGAGTTCCAGCAGCCGGACCGCCTCGTGGTGCTGGGCGCCGACCGCTGGACCTCGCCGCCGCGGCTGGCCCCGGCCGCGCTGCCGCCGGTCGCGCCGGACGACATCGCGCTGATCTCGATGACCAGCGGCACCTCGGGCACCCCCAAGGCGGTGCTGAACACCCACCTCGGCTGCCTCTACTGCTTCGACGCCCGCTACCAGAGCTACCCGTACGGCGAGACCTCCCGGGACGGGCTGAATGTCTTCTTCGGCTGGGAGTGCCTGCGGCCGCTGCTGGCCGGCCGGCCGGCGGTGGTGATCCCGGACGACTGCATCGTCGACCCGGTGCGGCTGGTGGACACGCTCGCCGAGCACCGGATCACCCGCATCGTGGTGCCGCCGTCGCTCTTCGAGAGCGTGCTCGACCACCCGGCCGCCGGTCCGGCGCTCGTCGAACGGCTCGGCCACCTCGAGGTGATCTTCCTGATGGGCGAGGTGGTGCCCGGCCGGGTGGTGGACAAGGCCGCCGCGCTGCTGCCGCAACACGTCCGGCTGGTGAACGCCTACAGCACCTGGGAGAGCCTGGACGTCTCGTTCGCCGACCTGTTGCCCAGGCTGGCCGGCGCGGCCCGGTCGCCGTTCGCACCGGTCGGCCGGATCCTGGCCGGCAGCGCGGCGATCCTGTTGAACGACAAGGGCGAACCGGTCCCGTACGGCGGGGTCGGCGAGCTGCACTTCGCCGGCCCGGGGGTGGCCACCGGCTACCTGAACGACCCGGCGAAGACCGCCGAGCGCTTCGTGCCGTGCCCGCCCGCGCTGGCCGGCACCGAGTTCGGCGACCAGACCTTCTACCGCACCGGCGACCGGGCCCGGTTCCTGCCCGGCGGCGAGCTCGAGATCCTCGGCCGCACCGGCGAGGTGGTCAAGGTACGCGGCTTCAAGGTCTCGCTGCGTGCGGTGGAGCACGTGCTGGAGGACGTGCCGGGCGTCAGCCGGGTGATCGTCCGGCCGGTGCTGGACGCCCGCACCAGCCAGCCCACCAGCCTGCTCGGCTACGTGCTGGGCGAGCACGGTGCGCCGTCGGAGACGGTGCTCGCCCGGGTCGGCCAGCGGGCCCGGCGCGACCTGCCGGAGTACGCCCGGCCCCGGCGCTACCTCGGCCTGGACGCGCTGCCGATCAGCACGAGCGACTCGCGCAAGCTCGACCTCGCCGCGCTTCCGGTGCCGCCGGCCGAGGACGAGCCGGCGCCGGCGGCCGGCCTGAGCACCGTCGAACGGCGGATCGCCCAGGCCTGGGGCAACGTGCTCGGCACCGCGGTGACCGACCCGGACGCCAACTTCTTCGACGCCGGCGGCGACTCGCTCAGCGCCGCCCGGCTGTCCGGGGTGCTCGCCGACCGGTACGGCATCGCGCTGCCGGTCATCGACGTCTTCCAGTTCAGCACGCTGCGGGCGATGGCGGCGCACTGCTCCGGCAGCCGGACGGCCGGCGACCTTCCACGGCGCCGGCCGGCGCCGGCCGCCGGGGCCAAGCTCGCCGTGGTCGGCCTGGCCGGCCGGTTCCCCGGCGCCCCGGACGTCGAGACGTTCTGGCAGAACCTGCTCGACGGCGTCGACTCGCTCACCACCTACGAGCCGGAGCTGCTGCGGGCCAAGGGCCTCGGCGAGGCGATGGCGCACCCGAACTGGGTGCCGGCCGGCCAGGTGCTCGACGGCGCCGACGGCTTCGACGCCGAGTTCTGGGGGATCGGCCACCGCGAGGCGGTCCTGATGGACCCGCAGCACCGGGTGTTCCTGGAGGTCGCCTGGGCCGCGCTGGAGCAGGCCGGTTACGCGCGGCGGGACAACCCGCACCGGCGCCGCACCGGCGTCTTCGCCGCCTGCGGCATCGACGGCTACCTGGTGCACCACCTCGACGGCGGCGGGCTGCGCGATCCGCTCGACCCGGGCGGCATCTTCCTCACCGAGATCGGCAACGAGAAGGACTACCTCGCCACCCGGGTCGCGTACCAGCTGAACCTCGGTGGGCCGGCCTTCACCGTCACCTCGGCCTGCAGCAGCGCGCTGGTTGCCGTCGCCCAGGCCGCGCAGTCGATCCTCACCGGACAGTGCGACCTGGCGGTCGCCGGCGCCTCGTCGATCAACTTCCCGAACCTGGGCTACCGCTACGAGGACGGCCTGGTGGGCAGCCTGGACGGCACCGTCCGGCCGTTCGACGACGCGGCCAGCGGCACCCTGTTCGGCGACTCGGTCGGCGCGGTCGTGCTGAAGCGGCTCGACGACGCCATCGCCGACGGCGACCAGGTCTGGGCGGTGCTCACCGGATTCGGAATCTCCAACGACGGCAGCATGAAAGCTGGCTACACCGCGCCCAGCGCGCTCGCCCAGGCCCAGTGCATCTCCGACGCGTTCGAGATGGCCGGCATCGGCTCGGAGCAGGTCTCCTACGTCGAGTGCCACGCCACCGCCACCCACCTCGGCGACGCCATCGAGGTGAAGGGCCTGCTCGACGCGTTCACCGAGCACCGGCACGCCGGGACGGCGCCCGGCGGCAGCACCGCGCTGGGCAGCGTCAAGGGCAACATCGGGCACGCCAACTGCGCCGCGGGCATCACCGGGCTGATCAAGACCGTGCTCTGCCTGCACCACCGCACCCTGGTGCCGACCGTGCACTACCGGACGCTGAACCCGAAGCTGGTCGAGTACGTCGACTGCGACGGCTCGCCGTTCACCATCCAGCAGGCCACCGCCGAGTGGACCGTCGCGGACCCCGGGACGCAGCTGCCCCGCCGGGCGGGCGTGTCGAGCTTCGGGATCGGCGGCACGAACGCGCACGTGATCCTGGAGGAGGCGCCGGCCCGGACCTACCCGGAGCCGGACGCCGGCGACCGGCTGCGGCTGGTGCCGGTGTCGGCGCGCAGCGAGACCGCCTTCCGGCGCAACGCGCTGGCGCTGGCCGACGCGCTCGACGCGCTGCCGCCGGCCCGCCTGGCCCCGGCCGTCCGGGCTCTGCAGACCCGGCGGGAGTCGCACCCGCTGCGAGGTGTGGCGATCCTGGACGGCGTTCAGGGCGACGGCCTTCGCGGTGGTACCGAGGAGCTGCGGCGGCTGGCCGAGCAGTCCCCGGCACGGGGCACGGACCGGGGCGTCAGCGTCGTCTTCTGCTTCGCCGGCCAGGGCTCGCAGGCGGCCGGCATGGCACGCGGGCTCTACCGGGGGCGGGCCGACGGCGGCCGGTTCCGGGGCCACTTCGACGCCGCCTGCGCCGCCCTGGCCGAGCACCTGCCCGAGGACCCGGCCCGGTCGATCCTCGATGCCGACGAGGCCGGCGTGCTGCGGCCGCTGGTCACCCAGTGCGGGCTGTTCGCGGTGGAGTACGCGATCGCGCACAGCCTGCTGGACCTGGGGATCCGGCCGGTCGCGGTGGCCGGGCACAGCATCGGCGAGTACGCCGCGGCCGAGCTGGCCGGGCTGCTCGGCCTCGACGAGGCCGCCGCCCTGGTCGCGGCCCGGGCGCAGGCCACCGATCAGCTGCCCTCGGCCGGCGGCATGCTCAGCGTGCTCGGCGACCGGCAGCGGCTCGCCGGCTGGCTGGCCGGCCGTCCCGGCCTCTGGCTCGCCGCGGAGAACGGCCCGGGCCAGGTGGTGCTGGCCGGCACCGCGACCGCGCTGGCGGCCGCGGCCGAGGAGCTGGCCGGGCTCGGCCTGCTGTGCCGGCCGGTGCCGGTCTCGCACCCGTTCCACAGCGACCTGATGGCCCCGGTGGCCGGCCGGGTCGCCGCCGCGGCCGCGGGCCTGGCCGCCCGGGTGCCGGCGCTGCCGCTCGCGAGCAACCTGACCGGCGGCTGGTTCGACGCCCGCTACCAGCCGGCCGGCTACTGGCCCGCGCACGTCACCTCGACGGTGCGCTGGCGCGAGGACGTGGCCGCGCTGCTGCAGTGGGAACCGGACGTGGTGCTGGAGATCGGCCCGGGCAGCACCCTGACCAGCTTCGCCCGCAAGTGCCTGGCCGGCCGGACGGCACCGCCACCGGTGCTGCTGCCGACGATGCCCGGCGCGAAGGACCCGGACGCCGACGACGAGGCTGATTTCCTGCGGGCGCTCGGCGAGCTGTGGTGCCAGGGCGCCGACCTGAACCTCGCCGCGCTGGAGCCGGCGGCCCCGGCCGGCCCACCGGCAGCCCACCTGCTGCCCACCTACAGCTTCGACCGAACCAGCTTCTGGACCCGGCCGGAGGCGTCGGTGTACGTCGGCCGGGCCGCGGCGCCGGCCACGACGGCGCCGGCCGGGCCGCTGGTCCGCTTCGCAACCCGGCCGGACGCGCGGCTGACGCTCTACTGCCTGCCCTACGCGGGCGGCTCCGCGGACAGCTTCCGCGGCTGGGCGCTGGCCGCGCCGGACTGGCTCGACCTGGTGGCGGTCGAGCCACCCCGGGACGGCGCCGACGACGGCGGGGAGGACACCGACGCGTTGGACCGGCTCGCGGCCGCCATCCGGGCCGACGCGGGCGAGCGGCCGGTGGCGTTCTGCGGGCTGAGCTTCGGCGCGTCCCTGGCGCTCGATCTGCTCACCGGGCCGCTGGCGGACTGGGCCCGCGACGGCCGGGTCACCGCCGCATCGCTGATCGGGCGGGCGGTGATCGGCGCGCCCGGTGCCGCCGAGGCCCCGGACTGCCCGGCCGAGTCGTACCTGATGGTCCCGGACGAGCTGGCCGCCGACGAGGGGTGGCGGCAGGCCATGCTGCCGCTGCTGGGCGCGGATCTGGGCTTCGACGCCCGCTCGGAGGGGCGGGTCGCGCAGCGGCGCGCGGCGCGCGGCCGGCCGCTGCTGGACTGCCCGGTCCAGGTGCAGTGCGGCAGCGACGACCCGTCCTTCCCGAGCGACACCGCAGGCGACTGGGCCGCCGTCACGGCGAGCCCGGTGGTGGAGGTGTGCCGGCACGAGGGCGGCCACGACTTCATGCTGCACCGGCGGGGCGAGCTGCTCGCGAGGCTGGTCACGTTCCTGGATCGCCTGCAACCACCGCACAATCCGGCCCCGGGCCAGTGGCAGGGACGGCTGCACCAGGTGCGCTGGGCGCCGGCCGTCCGGCGGTCCCCGGTCGATGCCGCGCCGGACTGGCTCGACCTCGACGAGGCAGGCCTGCCCGCCGCCGCGGAGTTCCTGCGGGCCCGGCTCACCGCACCGGATCGCACCGTAGCGCTGGTCAGCCGGCTCGGCGCCGAACGCAGCCCGGCCGAGCACTGCGAACGCTTCCGCGCGCTGCTGACCGGGGCGGTCACGGCCGAGGCCCGCGGCACCCTGGTGCTGGTGCTGCCGGCGCGCGACACCAGCGGCCTGGTCGCCGGGCTGACCCGGACGCTGGTGATCGAGGAGCCGGGCCTGGCCGTGCAGCGGGTCTACCTGCCGGCCGACGAGCCGGTCGACCGGCTGCTGCGCCGGGTGCGGGCACTGCCGGAGGAGCCGGACCTGCTCGTCCGGGGCGGCCACCTGCTCGGCCGGCGGCTGCTGCCGGTGACCCTGCCGGACCTGCCGGCCGGCACGTTGGGCGCCGACAGTGCCGGCGACGCCGGCAGTTACCTGCTCACCGGTGGCACCGGTGGCATCGGCCGGGCCGTCGTCGACTGGCTGATCCAGCACCAGGGCGTGGCGCCGGGCCGGCTGATCGTCACCGGCCGGGCGCCCGCCGCCGACCTGCCCACCGGCGTCCGCTACCTGCCGCTGGCGCTCGGCCGGCCGGTCGACGTGCCGGCGCTCGCTGCCCGGACCGGCCCGCTGGCCGGCCTGCTGCACCTGGCCGGCGCGCTGGACGACGGCGTGCTGCGCAACCTCACCGAGGCCCGCTTCGTGCCGGTGCTGGCGCCCAAGCTTGCGCTGGCCATGCTCACCGAGCTGGCCCGGGTGGCTGGCGCGCCCTGGGTGGTCGCGTTCTCCTCCACCAGCTCGCTGCTCGGGGCCGGCGGCCAGGCCAACTACGCGGCCGCGAACGGCTGG
Source organism: Jatrophihabitans sp. (assembly GCA_035507775.1). Classification (GTDB taxonomy): domain Bacteria; phylum Actinomycetota; class Actinomycetes; order Mycobacteriales; family Jatrophihabitantaceae; genus Jatrophihabitans_A. Next base: position 20,413 of record DATJNU010000143.1, on the reverse strand, counting down.
CTGGACGCGCACGCCGGCTGGCCGGAGCGCGCCGGCGGCCCGGAGCTGGTCTCGGTGAACTGGGGCACCTGGGCCGGGGTCGGGATGGCCGTGGGCGACGCCCGGATCGACGAGCTGGCCCGGGCGGGCGGCGAGACCCCGCTCAGCCCCGGCACCGCGCTGCAGCTGCTCGGCCAGGTGATCGGCGCGCTGCTGGCCGGCGCGGCTCCGGCCGGCAACCTGGCCGCCTGCCAGCTCGACTGGCCGAGCACGCCCTGGGCCGGCACCCCGCTGGTCCGCGACCTGGCCGCGCCCACCCGGGCCGCCGGCAGCCAGCCGGCCGAGCCGGCGCCGGAACCGGTCGCCGGCGACCGTGTCCAGACGTTCCTGAGCGACTACATCCACCGCTGGGACGAGTCCAAGCGGCTGGCCGAGCTGGGACTCGACTCGCTGGACTTCGCCCGGATGCGCGGCGACTTCGCCCGGCGGTTCGGCAAGGACGTGCCGCTGACCGCGATCGCCCGGCCGAACCAGCGGCTCAGCGAGCTGTACGCGCTGCTGACCGGCTACCAGGGCGGCGGCGAACGCGAGGACGAACCGGGGCTGAGCTATGCCGGTGACTGACCTCATGGCCGGACCCGGCCAGGCCCGGTTGTCCGCGCTGCTGCTGGACCTGGTGACGACCGCCGGCTGCCCGCACCCGGCCGAGCTCGTCGCGCTGACCGCCGCGGACCCGCTGCCGGCGGCGTTCGCACCCGAGGGCGAGCCACCGGAGGCAGCGATCGCCGAGCGGATCGCGGTGCTGCCGCGGGTCTGGCCGCCGTTCGCGGCCTGGTGGCGGGACTACTTCGCCGGCGAGGTCGCGGTGTCGCTGCTCGACCTGTGGCGGCTGTACCTGCCGTTCGCCCAGTGGATCGTCCGGCAGAAGCGGCGGCACCGGCCGGGCGCGCCGTTCGTGGTCGGCTTCAACGGCAGCCCCGGCGCGGGCAAGACGGTGCTGACCAACGCGCTGGCGGTGGTGCTCGACCAGCTGCTCGATCCGGAGCGCGAGGGCCGGGCGGTCGCGCGCAGCGGCGACGACTGGTACCTGGGCCGGGCCGAGCGCGAGCCGCTGCGGGCCCGCGGCTACGACCCCGGGCTGCCCGGCGTGTCGAACCGGTCGCTGCCCGGCACCCACGACCTGGCCTGGCTGGAGCGCAACCTGCGCGAGCTCGAGCACACCGGCCCGGACACCGTGCTGTGGCTGGGCAACTTCGACAAGCGCGCCGACGACCAGCCCGGGCAGGCCTTCGAGGTGCGCGGCCGGGTCGGGGTGTTGCTGTTCGACCTGTGGTTCGCCGGTGCCGAGACCGACGTCGAGCCGGCCCGGCTGCCGGCCGGCCTGCGCCGCGAGGTGGCCACCGAGCTGCGCCGGTGGCGGGGCGTCTTCGACCGGCTGGACGCGCTGTGGGCCTTCGAGTGGCCGTCGTTCGAGCAGATGCTGCACGACCGGGAGGCCCAGGAGCGGCTGGTCGAGCAGCGCCGCGGTACCCGGGGGATGACCGCCGAGCAGCTCGGCACCTTCATGTCCTACATGGTCGAGCGCAGCTGGGACTGGCAGCTGACCTCGCCCGTCCCGCCCCCGCGCGGGGTCACCTTCCACGCGCGGCGCGGCCCCGACCACCGAGTGATCTGCGTACGGCGAGGAGAGCGGGCATCGTGACGGACAACCAGCAGCAGCCGGTCACCCGGACGTTCGGGATGGCCGACGTGGTCGCCCAGTACCGCGCGCTGGCCGGCGAGGCCGCCGGCGACTTCGTCCACGACACCCTGGTGATCGGCGGTGGCGCGGCCGGTGCCGGGGTGCTGCGCGACCTGGCCTCGCGCGGCAACGCCAGCGCGCTGCTGGTCGACCGCGGCGCGTTCGGTGGCGAGACGTCCAGCAAGACCGGCAAGGCGATCCACCCCGGCATCCGGTACCTGCGGATGGCCTTCCACCGGCTGCTGCTGGCGGCGAGGCTGCGCCGCGATCCGAAGATCAAGCAGTCCACCCTGCAGAACCTGCGCGGTGCCTGGCTCGACCTGCAGCTGGTCTGGTACGGCACCCGGGAGCGCAGGATCCTGATCGAGACCAGCCGGGACACGGTGGAGGAGATTCCCAACATCGTCTTCGTGCTGCCGGACAGCCCGGAGCGCAAGTGGGCGGTGTTCTTCGGCATCTCGCTCTACGACCTGCTCACCACGCTGTGGGCGTGGTGCGGGCTGACGCCGCGGTTCAGCCGGGTCAGGCTGTTCTTCAACCGGGCCGCCCTGCACCGGCAGCTGCCCAACCTGGACGCCCCCGATGCGCTCGGCGGCATCCTCTACTGGGACGGCAAGGCGAACAACGACAAGGTGCTGGTGCTCAAGGCGATCCGCGACGCCTACTACCGCGGTGGCGAGGAGCACCCGATCCGGGCGCTGAGCCAGGTCGAGGTGGTCCGTTACCACTGGGTGCCGGCCGGGCACTTCGAGGTGACGCTGGCCCGGCGCTTCGAGCACGACGAGCTGCCGGCGCGAGTGACCGTCCGGGCCCGCACCATCGCCAATGCCGCCGGCCCGTGGGTGGACCGGGTGCGCAACCGGACCGAGCAGCCGGACGGGCGCACCTCGGTGGTCTACTCCCGCGGCACGCACCTGGAGGCCACGAACGAGTTCATCCACCGCAGCCTCGCCGAGGACCCGCGGCTGCAGGTCGGCCTGGTGCCGCTCAACCCGGAGCGCCAGCACTACCTGCGCCCGTTCCTGCTGAACGGCATCTGGTACGTCCAGTGCACGACCACCGACCGCGCCCACCACGACCCGGACCTGGTGGTGCCGGAGGAGGACGAGATCGAGGAGCTGCTGCACTCCTACAACGCCTTGGTCGGCGAGCGCTGGAAGCTCACCCGGCGCGACATCTTCCATGTCTTCTGCGGGATCCGGCCGCTGGCCGCCGACGACGGCGGGCAGATCGCGGTGCAGGACATCTCCCGGATGTTCCGGATCAACCGGCGCCGGGCCGGCGACGGCGCCGTCTACGACCTGATCAACGTCAAGCTGACCGAGTTCCGCTGGGCCGGCGAGGAGGTCGCCGAGCTGGTGGCCCGGGAGCTGCGCCGCACCACCGGCAAGCGGCTCGGCCGCTCGCGCACCGCGCGGCTGCCGTTCCTGCCGGTGGCCGACGAGGAGCGGTACGCGCTGCAGCGGCCCGACCACCCGCGCGGTGACCGGGACTTCCTGCGGGCCAAGCTCGAGCACTGCGTGCGCTACCAGATGGCCGCCAGCTACCCGGACTACCTGCTCAACGCCGGCGGCATCCGGGACGCGGTGGTCTTCGACGCCGACGGCCGCTGCGACCTCGACCTGGCGGTGCTGGACCTGACCCTGGCCGAGCTGGGCCGCCTGCTCGGCTGGGACGCCGACCGCTGCCGGGCCGAGTGGGAGGCCTTCCGCACCAGCTACCTGAGCACGATGGCCTTCGCCGAGCTGGGCGAACGGCTTCGCGACCACACCCCGGCGGCCGCCGCGGAACCGGCCGGGCAGCGGTTGGCGGCCACCCCGTGAACGAGTTCTACCCGACCAGCACGAGCAATTCGGCCGGCGCACCGCCCACCGGCCCAGCCTGAGAAGGATCGAGCATGTATTTCGAGAAGGACGCGAGCCAGCAGCACATCGACGGCGAGACCGTCGCCGTGATCGGCTACGGCATCCAGGGCAAGGCGTTCGCCGCCAACCTGCGCGACAGCGGGGTGCCGGTGGTGATCGGCAACCGGGCCGACGAGTACTTCGACGCCGCGGTCGCCGACGGCTTCGACACCCGCCCGATCGCCGAGGCGGCGGCCGCGGCGAGCATCGTGCTGCTGCTCATCCCGGACGAGGCCCACCCGGAGGTGTTCACCGCGCACCTCGCGCCGCACCTGGCCGGCGGCGACCTGTTCGTGGTCGCGCACGGGTTCTCGATCCGCTACGACCGGATCGCGGTGCCGGCGGGCGTCGACGTCGCGCTGCTGGCGCCGAAGATGTTCGGCAAGCCGATCCGGCAGCGCTACCTCGACGGCTCCGGGGTGCTGGCGTTCCTCGACGTCATCCGCGATGCCACCGGCCGGGCGCTGCAGCGCACCCTGGCCATCGCCGCCGCGGTCGGCTTCACCCGGCACGGCGTGATGCCGGTCTCGCACCGGACCGAGACCGAGCTGGACCTGTTCCAGGAGCAGTTCCTCACCCCGCTGCTGCTCGACGCCTTCCGCACCGCGTTCGAGCTGCTGGTCGAGGCCGGCTACGACCCGCTGCCGTCGCTGCTGGACATGCACGCCTCGGGCGAGATGGCCGAGATGATGGTCGAGGCCGCCTCGACCGGGCTCTACGAGGTGATCGAACAGCAGGGCTCACCCACCTGCCGGTTCGGCGTGCAGCGCTACCTCGGCCAGCTGATCGGCGACGACGTGCGCTCCCGCGGCCGGGCGATCCTCGACGACATCCGCGGTGGCGGCTTCGTCGAGGCGCTGAGCAAGGAGGCCGAGGCCGGCTATCCCAGCCTGGACGAGTATCGCGCGGCGTACCAGGCAAGTTCGATGACCCAGGCGCACGACCGGCTGCGCGGCGCGCTCGGCGCGCAGTCCTGACGGCGGAGGTGGTGCAGGTGGTGCAGGAGAAGCCGGCGGCGGGCTCGCTCGTCGAGACCGATGCCCGTCACGTACTCCATCCGTGGGCGGACCTGAGCGCCCTCGGCAAGCCCGAATCCCTCGTCATCTGTGAGGCATCGGGCATCGAGGTGACCGACAGCGACGGCCGCCGCTACCTGGACGCGATCGGCGGCATGTGGTGCGTCACGGTCGGCTACGGCCGCACCGAGCTGGTCGAGGCGATGGCGGTCCAGGCGCGAACGATGCCGTACTTCACGCCGTTCGGTGACGTCACCAACCGGCCCGCGACCGAGCTGGCCGCGCTGCTGGCCGAACTGGCGCCCGGCGACCTCAACCGGGTGCAGTTCACCACCGGTGGCTCCACCGCCGTCGAATCGGCCGTCCGGCTCGCGCAGTTCTACTTCGCCAGCCAGGGCCGGCCGGCCAAGCACCACGTGCTCTCCCGGGTGGACGCCTACCACGGCAGCACGTTCCTGGCCGCGTCGCTGTCCGGCAAGGCGGCCGACCGCACCCACTTCCACTACGAGAGCGGCTGGGTGCACCACCTGGCCAGCCCGGGCTACGACCCGGACACCTCGCAAGTGCCGGCGGCCGATCGGCTGGCCGAGCTGGTCGACGGCATGGAGTCGGCCATCGCCGAGATCGGTGCGGAGAACATCGCGTGCTTCATCGCCGAGCCGGTGCTGGCCTCCGGCGGGGTGCTCGTGCCGCCACCCGGCTATCACCGGGCCACCCGCGAACTGTGCCGGCGGCACGACATCCTCTACATCTCCGACGAGGTGGTGACCGGCTTCGGCCGGCTCGGCCACTTCTTCGCCTCCGAGGTGAAGTTCGGCATCGTGCCCGACCTGCTGGTCACCGCCAAGGGCCTCACCTCGGGCTACCAGCCGCTCGGCGCGGTGCTCATCTCCGACCGGATCGCCGAGACCCTGGCGAGCGCGGCGGACCCGGCCAACCCGGTGTTCTCCAACGGCTTCACCTACTCCGGGCACCCGGTGGCCTGCGCGACCGCCATCGCCAACATCGAGGTGATGCGGCGCGAGGACGTCTGCGGCCACGTGCGCGAGGTCGGGCCGTACTTCATCGAGCGGCTGCGGGAACTGCGCAGCTCGCCGATCGTCGCGGCGGTGCGCGGCGACCACCTGATGGCCTGCGTGGAATGCCACGTTCCCGGCGAGACCGGGCCGACCCCGCGCAACCAGGCCCTGGCCCGGCGGGTGGACGCCTACTGCGAGCAGGCCGGCCTGCTGGTGCGCCCGTACGAGAACCTCTGCATCATGTCGCCGCCGCTGGTCGTGACCCGCGCGGAGATCGACCGGATCGCCGACATCCTGGCCGGCGCCCTCGACCGTGCCGAGCGCGACCTCGCCGCCGGCGAGATCTGTTGACCGAGACCGGAGCTGGAAGTGAGCGCCATGACCGCACCCGCCCTCGACTGCCGGGGGTTGAGCCCGGCCGTGACCGTGCTGCGGATCAAGCAGGCCGCCTCGGCCGCGGACGCCGACCCGGCGGCGCCGCTGCCGGTGCTGCTCGACGAGGACTGCAGTCACGAGCTGGTGACCCGGGCGCTGGGCGAACTCGGCGACCGGGTCCGGTTCGTGGTGCCCGAGCCCGGGCCGGCCGGGTTCTGGTGGCAGCGCCCGGACCTGGCCTACGGCGACGGGCAATTGCGGCTCGGCGGCACCGGGCTGGCCGAGCTGGCCGGCCAGGTCGGCACCCCGGCCTACGTCTACCGGGCCGACCGGGTGGCGGAGAACGTCGGACGGGTCTCCGCGGCGCTCGGCGCGGCCGGCCTGGACCACCGAGTCTACTACGCGATCAAGGCCAACCGCGCCCCGGCACTGCTGACCTACCTGCGCACCCGCAACATGTGCGGGGCCGACGTCTGCTCGACCGGTGAGCTGCAGCACGCGCTGAGCTGCGGCTTCGCCCCGGAGGCGATCTCGTTCACCGGCACCTCGCTGTCGGCCCGAGAGATCGCCACGCTGGCCCGGTTCGACCGGCTGCGGGTGAACCTGGATTCGTTGTCGGCGCTGGACAATCTCGGCCGAGCCTGCCCCGGCCGGGAGGTCGGGCTGCGGATCAACCCGGCGGCCGGGGTGGGCTACCAGGGCGACGACCGGCTCAACTACAGCGGCGGCACCACCACCAAGTTCGGCATCTACCGGGAGCACCTGGCCGAGGCGCTGGCGATCGCGGCCCGGTGGGGCCTGCGGATCGTGCGCATCCACTTCCACGTCGGCTGCGGTTACCTCGACGCCCAGCTCGACCAGCTGGAACGCGCCCTGGACGCGGCGAACGCGTTCACCGAGGACCTGCCCGACCTGCGCGAGGTCAACCTGGGCGGTGGCCTGGGGGTGCCGCACACCGCCGCCGACCGGCCGCTCGACCTGGCCCGGTGGGCGGCCGCGGTGGCCGGGCGGTTCGGCGGCCGCGGGCTGACCGTGGCGGTCGAGCCGGGGGACTACCTGGTCAAGGACGCCGGCCTGCTGCTGACCACCGTCACCTACACCGAGCGCCGCCGGGACGTGCTCTTCGCCGGCCTCGACGCCGGGTTCAACCTGGCGATGGAACCGGCCTTCTACGGCCTGCCCTGCGAGCCGGTCGCGGTGGTGCCGCGCTGGGACGAGGGCCAGGTGGACTACACCGTGGTGGGCAACATCAACGAGGCGCTCGACCAGTGGGCGGTGGGCCACCGGATGCCGCTGCTGCACGAGGGCGACCACGTGGCGCTGATCAACGCGGGCGGCTACGCCTCGGCGATGCGCTCGGCGCACTGTCTGCGCGGCGAGGTGGCCGAGGTGCTGCTGATCGACGAGGAGCCCGCGGACCGACCGGCGGTCCGCACGCAGAGTGGGGGTCGATGACGATGCAATCCGACAGCACGCTGGCGACCACCGCCCGAGTCGGCGAGGCGGTGCCCAGCTTCGCCTTCGATCCGGGGGATCCGTGGACGGTCACCTTCCAGACCGGCCTGGCCCGGGCCGGCCTGACCGGCCGGCGGGTGTACGAGGTGGGGGTGGGCAGCGGTGCGAACATCGCGTTCATGCTGAGGTTCTGCGGCGCCGCCATGGTGCTGGGCAGCGACCTCGACCCGCGGCTGCCGCTGCTGGCCCAGCAGCTGGTGGCCGAGGTGGCGCCGGACCTGGTCAACCGGTTCCGGCCGATCCCGGGCTCGGTCAGCCTGATCGACACCCCGGTGGCGATGGGCGAGGTGACCGGGGTGGACGCGGTGGTGGCCTGCCTGCCCCAGGTGCCCGATCCGGACGACGCGCTCTACACACGGTTCCACCTGACCCAGCTGGCGTCGGCGGCCGCGCTGCGGGACCGGGTCGCCGACCACCTCGCCCACTACTACCCCTGGACCGCCTTCCAGGAGTATCCGTTCAACGCGCTCGGCCTCGGGCTGAACGAGGCCCTGCTGCGCCGGGTCCGGGCTTGCGCGCCGCAGGCCCAGGTGGTCCTCAACTTCGGCTGCCGGATCGGCAAGAGGGTGCTGTTCGCGCTCTTCGAGGCCAACCACTACCGGCCCGAGGAACTGGCCTCGTGCATCGTCCGGCAGCACCCGGGCACCGACATCTCCTTCTTCGTGGCGGTGGAGGCGGCGATGCGCGGCACCGGCTACGAGCAGGACGTGGTGTGCGAGTTCTACGCCGACCCGGCCGGCAGCCACCGGCTCTCGGCGACCGAGGCGAAGCTGCTGCTCGACGCCGACCCGACCACGTCCGTCTACCACGAGATCAGCGTGCTGCGGGGCAACCCCGCGGCATGACCCCACCGATGACCTCCGAGGACCCCTGGTGAACACGACCTTCGAGCTGGACACCCCTTCCTTCCGCCGGGTTCCGGCCGGCGAGCCCTTCCGGGTGCCGGTCCGCGGCCGCGAGTTCCTGGCCGGCTCCGCGCACGAGAACTTCCCCGACGACATCCCGGACGCCGGCGACCTGATTCCCACCGTCGAGGTCGCCGGATCGGCGACGCCGGCCGGGACGGCGGTGCGCGAGGTCATCGACCGGGCGCTGCCGGCCACCGGTGGGGTGCTGCTGCGCGGGCTGCCGCTCTCGGACAAGGCCGGCTTCGAGGCGCTGATCGGCGCGCTCGGCTACCAGGCGGCCGGCTACCAGGGCGGCATCGCGGTGCGGCAGCGGGATTCGGGCGTCGCTCTGAACGCCAGCGAGGAGGATCCGCGGGTCACCCTGTCGCCGCACAACGAGATGTCCTACCTGCCGGACTACCCGCGCCGGATCTTCTTCTTCTGCGAGACCGCGGCGGCGGAGGGCGGCGAGGTGCCGGTGAACGACATCCGGCAGACGGGCCCGTTCATCCCGGCCGAGATCCTGGACCGGTTCCGCGAGCGGGGCGTCCGCTACCACCGCATGCTGCGCCGGGCGTCGGCGGACGGCGAGATCGGCTGGGCCGACACGTTCGGCACCGGTGACCGGGACCGGGTCGAGCGGCACCTGGCGGAGTCCGGCTACGACTTCCACTGGGACGCCGACGAGACGCTGCGCTACTCCTACCGGCGCTCGGCCTTCGTCGACCACCCGGAGACCGGTGCGGAGCTCTGGTTCAACCAGGTCACCGAGCTGCATTGCTCGTACTGGCGCTCGCACCCGGGCTTCCGCGCCGACCTGCCGGACGAGGACTACCCGGCGACCACCGCCTACGGCGACGGTGCCCCGATCGAGCCGGAGCTGATCTCGTTGCTGCGCGGGGCACTGTGGCGCGGCAGCCGGGCGGTGCGGATGCGGCCCGGCGACGTGCTGGCCCTCGACAACCAGGTGGTGCAGCACGGCCGGCTGGCCTACCGTGGCCGGCGCAAGCACTATGTGAGCCTGGGCCGATGAGCGAGCTGCTCGACCAGCAGGCCCGCTCACCCGGCCACCCATGCCCGTCCCGGCTGCCGGCCCGGCCGTTCTTCGCCGCGGGCCCGACCGTCAAGCCGCCCGGCTGGGAACTCGACCAGCTGTCCGATGCCTTCCTGGGCCGCACCTTCCGCCACCCGGACGGCCTGGCCAGGCTGCGGGCGGTGATCACCCGATCGGCCGGGCTGCTCGACCTGCCGGCGGGGTACCGGGTCGCCATCGTGCCCGGCTCGGACACCGGCGCGATCGAGCTGGCGCTGTGGAACCTGCTCGGGCCCGTCCCGGTGGACGTGTGCTGCTGGGAGAACTTCGGCTTCACCTGGCTGGCCGACGTCGTCGAGCAGCTGCGGCTGCCGGACGTGACCGTGCACCGGGCCGACCGGTACGGCGCGCTGCCGGACCTGAGCCGGGTGGACTTCGACCACGACGTGGTGTTCCCGTGGAACGGCACCACCGCCGGGGTCTGCGTACCGGACGCGGCCTGGATCCCGGACGACCGGGCCGGGCTGACCATCTGCGACGCCACCTCGGCGATCTTCGGGATGGCGCTGGATCCCGCCAAGCTCGACGTGATCACCTGGTCCTGGCAGAAGGCGCTCGGCGGCGAGGCCGCACACGGCATGATCGCGCTGTCGCCCCGGGCCGTCGAGCGGTTGGAGACCTTCCGGCCGGACCGCGCGCTGCCCAAGCTCTTCCGGATCACCCGCAACGGCCGGCTGAACGAGGAGATCTTCGACGGCTTCACCATCAACTCCCCGTCGATGCTCGCGGTCGAGGACGTGCTCCGCGCGCTCGACTGGTGCGAGCGGATCGGGGGCGTGCCCGAGCTGATCGCGCGATCCCGCCGCAACCTCGACGTGGTCGCCCGGTGGGTGCGGCAGCACCCGCACGTGGACTTCCTCGCCGAGGACCCGCGGACGGTCTCCTCGACCAGCATCTGCCTGCGGTTCCGGCACGCCGCGTTCGACGGGCTGAGCCGGGACCGGCAGGCCGCCTTCGTCGACCGGCTGTGCGCCCGGCTGGAGCGGGCCGGCGCCGGCTACGACCTGGCCCCGCACCGGGAGGCGCCGCCCGGCCTGCGGATCTGGGGCGGCCCGACGGTGGAGGCGACCGACCTGGAGCTGCTGCTGCCCTGGGTCGACTGGGCGTTTGCCGAGACGCTGCACGAGTTCGGTGGCTGAGGCCGCCCAGCTGCTCGCCTTCGCCGAGCGGCTGGCCGGCGAGAGCAACCGGCTGCTGCGCGCCGCGGCGGCCCGGGCGGCGACGGTGGACGTCAAGGCCGACAACAGCTTCGTCACCGAGACCGACCGGGCGATCGAGCGGCGGCTGCGCGAGCTGATCGAGCAGGCCTATCCGGAGCACGGGATCCTGGGGGAGGAGTACGGCAGCACCCGGCTGGACGCCGAGCTGGTGTGGGTGCTGGATCCGCTGGACGGCACGGCCCACTTCATCACCGGCATCCCGGTCTACGGCACCCTGATCGGCCTTGCCCGGGCCGGCCGGCCGTGGCTCGGCGTGCTCGACTACCCGGCCACCGGCGACCGCTGGGTGGGCGTGCACGGCAGCTTCGCCCGCCGCAACGGTGCGCCGGTGCGCACCCGGAGCTGCGCGGATCTGGCCGGGGCGCTGGCGACCTGCTCGAACCCGGACTTCTTCGGCCCGGCCGACGCGCCGGTGCTGGAGCGGCTGCGGGCCCGGACCCGCTACACGATGTACGGCGCCAGCTCGTACGGGTTCGCGATGCTGGCCAGCGGGCGCACCGACCTGGCCGTCGACTGCGGCCTCAAGCCGTACGACGTCTTCGCCCCGGCCGCGGTGCTGGCCGGGGCCGGCGGGGTGCTGACCGACCGGCACGGCGCCCCGCTGGGGCTGGACTCGGCCGGGGTGTTCGTCGCGACCGGCGACGCCGCCCTGCACGCCCGGGCGCTGGAGCTGGTGCGCTGATCAGGCCGGCAGCTCGCCGGCGGTGGCCGGCAACGGCGCCACGGCGAGCCGGCTGCGCTCGGCCCAGCGCACCGTGACCGGGGTGAGCAGGCCGACCACCAGCAGCAGCCCGCCGACCGCCAGCCAGCCGGGGCTGCCCAGCCCCAGGCACAGCGGCGCGAGCAGCGCCGGCGCGGCTGCGTTGGCCGCGCCCTGGCCGAGGCCGAACACCCCGGCGTACTGGCCCTGCGCGTGTGGCAGCGCCAGCCCGAAGGCCAGCTCGAACGAGCCGGCGGCGTGCCACAGCTCGCCGACGGTGTAGATCACGATCGCGACCAGCAGCACCGTGGTGGCCGCCCAGCGGGACAGGTGCGCGGTGCCGGCGATCAGCCCGGCCGACAGCAGCAGCGCCAGGCCGGCCAGCCGCATCCGGTGGGCGGCGGTCACCGGGTCGACCACGCCGCGGCTGACCCGCACCTGCAGCGCGACGATCAGCAGGCCGTTGACGACCACGACGCCGGTGATCGCCCACCGCGGGATGCTGGTGTTGTTGACGATCCACAGCGGCAGCGCGAACACCGGGATCGCCAGGTGCACCGACATGGCGCCGTTGAGCAGCGTCACCGCGAGGTACGGCCGGTCGGTGAGGGCCACCCACCGCCCGCGCTCCCGGGCCGGCGGCAGCGGTTGGACCCGGGGCAGCCGGACCAGCGCGGCGGCCGCGCCCAGGAAGGTCGCGGCACTGCCCAGGATCAGCGTGATGTAGGCCGGTCCGGTGTCGAGCTGGATGCCGATGGTCGCGATCAGGATGCCGACCATGACGCCGACGTTGGTGACCGCGCGCAGGTAGGACAGCAGCCAGGTGTACCGGTCGCCGGCGAAGGCGCGGATCAGCGGTGCCCGGCTGGCCTGGCTGGCCGCGCCGACCAGCGCGACCAGCATCGAGACCAGCACCAGCGCCCAGAACGTGCGCACCAGCACGTAGCCGGCGGTCGCCACCGCACCGCAGATCATGGTGAGGATCTGGATCTCCCGTGGCCCGCGCCGGTCGGCCAGGTGCCCCACCAGCGGCCCGGCGGCCAGGCCGAGCGCGGCACCGACGGCCAGGCCGAAGCCGACCCGGACCTCGGAGAGGCCGACGATCCGGGTCAGGTAGAGGGTGCTGCTGCCCAGCAGCAGGCCACCGCCGACGGTGACCACGAAGACCGACCAGGCCAGCACCCGCTGCGGGCCGGCGGGGAGCAGGCTGCGCCGGAGGGCGTTCTGCGGCGAGCGCCGCTCACGCGCGGGTGAAGAGCTGGTCACGGTAGTCGCGGTCCGGCCAGTGCCGGCTCTGCCAGGCACGCCGCTCCCCGCTGGTCAGGCCCGGCTCGGCGACCAGCAGCCGCTCACCGAACCAGTCGCGCAGCTCGCCGACCCGCTGGTGGAACTCGTCCACCGAGTCCGCGCGCAGCAGCAGCGCCGCCATCATCTCGGCGGTGGCGGCGAACTTGGTGCCCAGCTGCCCGCCGACCGCGGCCCAGGTGCGGGCGAACTGCACGTTCGGCTGCTGCATCATCTCGGCCTGGGAGGGGTAGCCGAAGACGGTGCCGGCCGGCCCGAACAGCGCCGCGCAGCCGATCAGTTCGGGGTTGACCTTGACATCCAGCTCCGGACGCCGGCCGATCGCGCACTGCAGCGCGGCGGCACCGAGGTCCACGTTGAACTTCGCGTGCACCTCCTCCTGGGTGAGCGCCCCGCCGCGCCGGGCGGCGCACTCGCTGAAGACGATCCGCCCGGTGCCGTGCTCCCGGAAGAGCTCCATGTGGAAGACGCTGTCCTGCAGGCCGAGCGTCGCGATGGCGCCGCGGACCACCGGGTCCGCGGCCCGGTAGGCCTCCGGCTCGGTCTCGGGGTCGAGCCGGCGCAGTGAGATCGGCACCTGGCCGGTGACGGCGTCCAGGCACGGCTGGGTATAGGCGCCGAGACCGAAGAACACCACCTCGCCGCCGAAGACGACGCCCTCGGCCATCCACTCGTCGCCATCGACGAACTCCTCGAGGATGAACGTCCGGTCGGTGGCCCGCTCCAGCCGCGCGGCCCGGCTGGCCTGCTCGAGGTCGGCCCGGCTGCGGACCACGCTGGTCGAGGTGGTGCCGCCGCCGGCGACCGGCTTGAGCACCGCGTTCTCGAATTCGAACGGGACCTCGCTGACGTCGTAGAGGTCCTCGATGACCACGGTGCGGGCCACCGGGATGCCGGCCGCGCGCAGCCTGGCCTTCTGCAGGGACTTGTCCCGGAAGTGCAGCGCGGTCACGGGGTCGATGGTCCGGCAGCCGAGCGCCTGCCCGAGCACCGCGGCGGTCACCACCGCGTACTCCCAGGTGGTCTGGATCGCGTCGAACTTCCTGTCGGCCAGCCCGGCCCGGTGCAGCGCGGCCAGGCAGCTCTCCGGGTTGGTGATCTCGTCGACCCGCAGCATGATGCCGCCGGGCGGGACGTCGATCCGGGCGTCGTCCCAGGCGCCCGAGGTGCTCAGGATGACCGCGTCGACGTTGTTGCGCTCGCAGGCGCGCAGCACGTAACCGTCGGCGCCGATGAACAGGACGGACGTTCTGGTACCGCTCACCGAGCGCCTCCGCTGCTGGTTGATCCTGCCTGCTGATCCCGTTTCGCCGTGGGCGAAGTGCGCATAGCGTACTGCACCGAGTTCCGGGTTTGTCCGCTGCGCACCGCATTGTCTACAGGCACCGGGCAGCGCGGCGAGCACGGCACCGGACGGGCAGGCGGTGCCGCGGCAAAGGCGGCGCCGCGGCAAAGGCGGTGCCGCGGCAAAGACGGTGCCGCGGCAAAGGCGGCGGGGCCGGGACGGAAGGATCCGTCCCGGCCCCGCCGAGCGAGCTGTGCGACTACCAGTCGGCGGACGACCAGCGCGCCGACGACCAGCGGGCGGACGACCAGCGGGCGGACGACCAGCGGGCGGACGACCACCGGGCGGACGACCAGCGGGCGGACGACCACCGGGCGGACGACCAGCGGGCGGACGACCAGCGAGCGGACGACCAGCGCGCCGAGTCGTACTGCCCGGTGCTCGGGTCCCAGCCGTCACCGGTCCAGACGGTGCCCAGCCACGAGCCGCCCGACCAGGCGGTCAGCGTGGACGAGGCCTGGTACCAGGCCTCCGGATCCCACGGCATGCCCTGCACGTCGATCTCGCCGGACAGGTCGTTGCCGTCCGGGTCCACCAGCACCGCGCCGCCGCGGGCGGCGTCGATCGAGCCCTGGCCGGCCGACTGCGGGAACGACTGCACCGCGGCGGCCCGCAGCGCGGACGCGCCCCAGCCACCCGCCAGCCGGCCGGCGATCTCCAGCGCACCGGCCGCGTTCACGATGCCGGCGCCGCTCGCCGCCGCCGTGCTGCCCCGGACCTGCTGGGCCGAGGCGACCAGGGCGTACTTGACCTGGTCCGGTGTGAGGTTCGGGTAGGCCTGCAGCAGGTCGGCCACCACGCCGGTGACGACCGCGGTCGCCTGGCTGGTGCCGCTGCCGCGGAACAGCCGGCCGCTGGTGTCACCGGTGACCAGGCCCTCCGGGTGGTTCACGTCGATGTAGGAGCCCGGTGCGCGCAGCGAGACGATCGAGGTGCCGGGGGCGATCAGGTCGGGGTTGCGCACCCCGTCGCCGACCGCCGAGAAGTCGGCCACCGCGGTCTGGCTGTGCGTCCAGCCGTCCAGCTGGTCGTTGCTGGCCGCGGCGCCGACCGCGAGCACGTACGGGTCGATCGCCGGGTCGGTCAGCCGGCCGTCCTCGGTGCCGGTGTTGCCGGCCGAGGTGACCACCACGATACCGTGCCGCCAGGCGTTCTCGGCGGCGGCGGCGAGCGGGTCGAGCTGGTAGCCCTGTGCCGACTCGGTGCCGTAGGACAGGTTCACCACCCGGACCCGGGTGCCGTCGGGCAGCACCGGGTGCTGGGTGACCCAGTCCAGCGCCGCGATCACCTGGCTGACGTCGGTGCTGCCGTCCGTGGTGGCCAGCTTCATCGACAGCAGCTTCGCGTCCGGCGCCACGCCGAGCTGCACGTTCGGCGCGGCCAGCGGCAGCAGCGCGGACGGGCCGGTGGTGCCCCGGCCGGCGATGATGCCGGCCATGAACGTGCCGTGTCCGTAGGTGTCCTGGTCGGTCAGCACGCCGTTGCCCTCGATGGACAGGTCCGGCCCGTGGGTGACCTTGCCCGGCGCGTCCAGCCCCGGCACCTCGGCCACGCCCGAGTCCAGCAGCGCCACCCCGACGCCCTGGCCGGTGACGTTGCGCCAGCCGGCGTCCCGGGAGTTCCAGATCGAACGCACGCCGATGGAGCGCTCGACGTTGTAGAGCGAGCCGGCATCCTGCTGGGCCGCGACCGTCCCGTAGGAGGTGCCGAACAGCAGGTCGGTCAGCGGGTCACCCCACAGGCCGTCCGACCAGCCGCCGCCCGAGCTGGCCGAGGCGGCGAGCGGCCGGTTCGCGTGGGTGGCCGGCGCGGTTCCGGCGCTGGCCGTGGCGGGGCCGGCCGTGGCGGTGCCGAGTGCGGCCAGCGTCGCCCCCGTCGCCAGCAACACCCCCCAGCGGACCGGGACGGGTGATCTTCGTGCATCCATGCAGGGCTCCTTGCGGTAGTCGAATCCTTCGAACTAACGCGGATCATATGCGGCTTTCCGGCATGGTTACAAGCCGCGATTTAACGATTACTTTACGTAGTCGGAGCCCCGGCCCGCCGACGTTCTGGCTCCGATTCGCTCACTCCGTGCAGTCACCTGAGCCAGCCGGCCTTCGGCTGCGAACGGGCGAATCGCCTACAGCACGTGATCAACTCGTTACTTGACGTATCAGTCACACGGCGTAAGGTCGCTGTCGCTCACGGCGTTAAGTCTTGGTTATCTCGGAGTCTGCATGTCTGTCCCCGTCCTGTCGTTCGGCCTCGTGCCGGTCACCGGCAACGGCTTCCCGTCGCGGCCGGGCGGCTCGGCCTGCACCACCCAGCAGCTGCTGGACGGCTCCATGCAGGCCGCCGCCACCGACGGCGCGGTCACCCTGCAGGTCGGCGTCGCGCTCAGCGTGACCAACAGGTCGGCGCGTACCAGGTGACCATCTCGATCACCAAGCTGTCGGGCGAGACGGGCGGCGCGTACTTCTAGGGCACCCTGATCGTCATCGAGCCGGCCTGAGCCGGCATCACCACAACCCCCTTTCAATGCAAGGAGAAAATCCCATGGGCTACGGCGCATACCTGAACGTGCAGAACAACCGGAGCGAGGCGCTGCGGCTCTTCGTCACCAACGTCAACTGCATGTACGACAACGGGGACGAGGGCTCGAACCTGTCCCTCTTCAACAACGCGGTGGTGCAGCCCAACTCGGCGCTGCCGGCCAGCGGCGGCCAGTACATCGAGGTGAAGGCCAGCGGCTCGTGCGCGTTCGAGACCTCGACCTTCAACCTCAAGATCACCGACGACACCAACAACGCGATCATCGGCGAGGCCGACTTCGTGGAGAGCTCGAACAACTGGGACCTGGGCTCGAACACCAACCCGGACGTGATCAACGTGATGATCAACAACTCCGGCGATCAGGCCCGGATCACGGTGACGGTCGCCAACAGCTGACGTCCACACCGCAGCCCCGGCAGGCGTGCCTGCCGGGGCTGCGGTGTGCCCGGCCGCCGTGCGGGTCGCGCCGCCGCGGTTTCGGGCTCAGCCCACCGGCCGGCGCAGCAGGATGAAGCGGACGCAGTCCGGCCAGCTGAGCAGCCGGGTCTCGGCCAGCACCCGCTGCGCGGCGAGCAGCTCGTCGTCGGTCAGCTCGGCCCGGGCCAGCTCGACCAGCCGGACGGCCTCCCGGCGGCCGACGCCGCGGGCCGCGAAACCGGCCAGCACGTCGGGGGAGGAGGTCACATCCGCGGGCATGGTGCCTCCCTCGTCCTCGGGCCGAGGGTGCTCGGCTCCGTCCGCTCGGCCTGCGAGCGACGCTCGGGGCGGTGTGACGGGCGCCTGTGGATCGACGCGCATCGCCTGCGGCACGGTGGTTCCTCTCCGGTCGCGGGGCGGGACGGGCCGGGCAGGCGGTGGGTGTTCACTCGCCGGGTGCCCGCCCAGCATCGCGCACCGCCGGTGCGAACACCAGATCGGGGCACCGGCGGTCCGGGGATCGCCCGCCGTGCCAGGACGATCCCGCTACGCTCCTGAACGTGAACCCGCGCACCGCCTTCGTCTTCGGCGGTGGTGGCGTTCTCGGCGCCACCCAGGTCGGCATGCTGCACGCGCTGCTGGACCGCGGCATCGCCCCCGATCTCATCGTCGGCACCAGCGTCGGCGCGCTGAACGGGGCGATGCTGGCCGCCGACCCGTCGCCGGCGATGGTGGGTCGGCTGGCCGAGGTGTGGTCGTCGCTGTCGCGCGCCGGGGTGTTCTCCGACTCGGTGGTCGCGCAGGTGGCGCGGCTCGCGGCGCAGCGCACCCACCTGCACTCGACCTCCGCGCTGCGGGAGCTGCTGGCCGAGCACCTCGGCCGGCGGCGGATCGAGGAGTTGCCGGTGCGCTTCGAGTGCGTCGCCGCCAGCATCGAACGCTCGGTGGCGCACTGGTTCGCCACCGGCCCGGTGGTGGACGCGGTGGTCGCGTCCTGCTCGGTGCCCGGGCTGTTCCCGCCCGCCCGGGTGCCCGTCGGCGACCGCGCCGAGCACTTCTACGACGGCGGCCTGGTGCACTCCATCCCGGTCGGCCGGGCCGCGCGGCTGGGTGCCGAGCGCATCTACGTGCTGCACGTGGGCCGGATCGAGCACCCGCTGCAGCCGCCGCGCTGGCCGTGGCAGGTGGGCATGGTCGCCTTCGAGATCGCCCGGCGGAACCGGTTCGTCGAGGAGATGGCCGCCCTGACCGGCGGCACCACCGTGCACGTGCTGCCGAGCGGCGAGCCGGAGGGTCGCACGGTGAACCTGCGCTACCGCGACATGCGCCGGGTCGGCGAGCGGATCGACCGGGCCCGGGTGGCGACCGCCGAGTACCTCGACGGTGCCGCGTGAGCTGGGTGCCACCGCGACCGGTGCGCCGGGCGGTGCTCGACCCGTTCTGGCTGCCGATCGTGTTCGCCCTGCAGCTGCTGCTGATCGCGGTGCTGGTGCCGGCCGCCCTGCTGGCACCGTTCACCCGGCGCCGGCGGGTGCTGCGGGCCGCGCTGCTGGCCTCGGCCTACCTCTGGCTCGACCTGACCCTGCTCGCCGCCGGGCTGTGGCTGTGGCTGCGCAACCCGCTGCCGGGCCGCCGGGACGAGGTGCGCTGGCGGCAGCGGCACGCGCGGCTGCTCGGCTGGGCGCTCGGCACGCTGATGGTCACGGCACGCCGGCTGTTCGGCTACCAGGTCGAGGTGATCGGCCGCGAGCCCGACCTGCACACCGACCGGCCGCTGGTGGTGCTGGCCCGGCACGCCGGCCCGGGGGACTCGTTCACCCTGGTGCACCTGCTGGTCACCCGCTACCACCGCTGCCCGCGGGTCGTGCTGAAGCGGGTGCTGCAGTGGGATCCGGGACTGGACGTGGTGCTGTCCAGGCTGCGCTGCTACTTCCTGCCGTCGAACTCGGGCGCGGGGGAGGACCGGGCCGCCGCCGTGGCCGCCCTGGTGGACGAGCTCGGCCCGGCCGACGCGCTGCTGCTCTTCCCCGAGGGCGGCAACTGGACGCCCCGCCGGCACCGGCGCTCGGTGCTGCGGCTGCTGCGCGCCGGGCGGTTCGAGCGTGCCCGGACGGTGCGCGACCGGGCGCACGTGCTGCCGCCCCGGCCGGGCGGTGCGAGCGCGGCGCTGTCCACCCGGGCCGACACCGAGGTGCTGGTGGTCGCGCACACCGGGCTGGACGTGCTGGTGAACCCGCGCCAGATGTGGGCGGCGCTGCCGCTGCGCGACCGGCCGATGCGGATCCGCGCCTGGCTGCACCCGGTGGCGTCGGTGCCCCGGCACAGCGACGCGGTGCCGGCCTGGCTGGACGCGCAATGGGCCCAGGTGGACGAGTGGATCGGCACCCAACGGCGGCGCGAGGCGTCCTGACCGGGCGTACGGTGCCCTTACGGTCCGGGCCAGGGAAGTGCTGTACGCCGAGCAGGCCCGGCGCTACCCCGGCTTCGCCGAGTACGAGGCCAGGACCGACCGGGTGATCCCGGTGCTGGAGCTGCGCCCGGCCGCCTGATGCAGCCGGTCGTCGCGGGGATTCAGCTGACGCCGCGCGGGCGGAACTGCACGCTCAGCCGTGGCCCGACCGGGCGCGAGGTCTTGGGCACCGCGTGCTCCCAGGTGCGCTGGCAGCTGCCGCCCATCACCAGCAGGTCGCCGTGGTGCAGCGACCGGCGGATCGAGGGGCCGCCGCCGCGCGGGCGCAGCAGCAGCGAGCGCGGGCTGCCCAGCGACAGGATCGCCACCATGGTGTCTCGGTACCGGCCGTGGCCGCGGTCGTCGGCATGCCAGGCGACGCTGTCCCGGCCGTCCCGGTAGAGGCACAGCCCGGCGGTCCGGAACGGCTCGCCGAGCTCGCCCGCGTAGTGCGCGGAGAGGTCCGCGCGCATCAGCTCCAGCAGCGGCGCCGGCAGCGGCTCCCCCTCGCCGTAAAAGCTGAGCAGCCGCGGCACGTCGACGACCCGGTCGTACATGTGCCGCCGCTCGGCCCGCCACGGCACGGTCTCGGCCAGCCGCTCGAACAGCGCGTCCGCCCCGGCGACCCAGGCTGGCCGCAGGTCGATCCAGGCCCCGTGGCTGAGCGTGGTTCGCTGCACCGTCGCACCCAGCGGCCCCGGACCTTCCTCTTCACCAAGGTCGAGCAGGGAGCCCTGCAATTCTCGCGCCATAGTTCGAGCGTACGGCACGCTACCAAACAGGTATTCGAGAGCGGTCAGGTACCCGGCTTCGCCGCGATGACCAGGAAGCGGCGCTGCCGGACCGTGACCGGCCACGCGGCGGGGGTGTCGTGCAGTTCGCGCAGCCGCCCGGCGAACCGTTCCAGAGTGAA
>DATJNU010000142.1:0-2589 GCA_035507775.1 Jatrophihabitans sp. | reverse complement strand
AGCAGCTGCCCCGGCTGGGTGCGGACGAGGTGTGCGCGCTGGTGGACGGGTCGGCCTACCTGTTCTGCAACGAGTACGAAGAAGCGCTGATCGAGCGCAAGAGCGGCCGGACCGCCGCGCAGATCCTGGACAACGTCGGGGTGCGGATCACCACGCTGGGCCCGGCCGGGGCCAGGATCGAGCGGGTCGGCGAGGCGCCGGTGCTGGTCGGCCCGGTGCCGGAGACCCGCAAGGCCGACCCCACCGGCACCGGCGACGCGTTCCGCTCCGGGTTCCTGGCCGCGGTGGCCTGGGGCCTGTCCCTGGAGCGGGCCGCCCAGCTGGGCAACATGCTCGCGGTGCACGTGCTGGAGACGGTCGGCCCGCAGGAGTATGAGCTGAAGCCCGGCCCGCTGGCCGAGCGGCTCGGCGCCGTGTACGGCCCCGGCGCGGCGGCCGAGGTCAGCGCCCACTACAGCTGACTTTTCTGTCTTAACGCCAGCGCCCGCCACTCACCCCTGGCAACGCCGGAGGGGACGGCCCTGGTGTGGGCCGCCCCCTCCTTGTAGCTGCTCGTCTGGTTAGCCGAGCGCGCCGACATCCTCGATGTAGTTGGTGGCAGGCGAGCCGACGCCGGTCGCGTCGTCGTACCCGGCGACGGCCTTCAGCCGGTCCGCGCCTTCACCGTTGAGGCCCAGGGTCCGCAGGTAGGTGAGCAGCGGGCCCTGCTTGGTGTACGGGTTGGTGTAGTTGTTGCGCACCTCAGCGAGGTTGCCGGACCCGAGTGGGTGGTCGGTCACGTCGTTGAACGCCGCCGACGACGAGCCGTACGTGTCGTGCGTGTCCACGAAGTAGATCGTCGGGTTGGCGAAGCCGAGGTTGGCGCCCGCGGCCTGCTGGGCGTCCGCCTCGATGCCCGCGAACACCGGGCAGGCGACGCTGGTGCCGCCGATCCGGCTGAGCGCGAAGGCGTAGGTCTTCCCGTTCGGCTGCAGCGTGGTCTCGCCGACCAGGACGCCGGTGCTCGGGTCAGCGAGCGCGGACACGTCCGGCACCACACGCATCGGAGTGCTGCTGGTCGAGCCGTCCGGCAGCTTCTCGGCCAGCGCCGTGGGCACCACGCCGGCCTGGTAGGACGGCTGCTGGTAGGTGGTGCTCACGCCGCCACCACCGGATCCGTCGTACCACAGCGGGTACTTGCCGGGCGGGGTGTACTGCCACTTCTTGGTGCCGTTCTTGAGGTGCACCAGCGGGTCGAGAATGGTGCCCCAGGAGGTCTCCCACTCGTAGTTGTTGCTGCTGCCGATGGCCAGGCTGGTGCCGCCCACCGAGGTGACGTACGGGCTGGAGGTCGGGAAGTCGACCTGCCGCTGCGGGGAGGCGGGGTCCTCGCCCGGGGCCTCGTAGCCGCTGTCCCCGGAGGAGAAGTAGAAGCCGATGCCCTCCACGGCGCCCAGCTTGAAGATCACGTCGAACGCGTCGCCCATCGTGGAGTAGCTGGCCGGCTCGCCCCAGGAGTTGCTGACGATGCTGGCCAGGTCGTTGTTCACGATCAGCGCGTCGGCCTGGGCCAGGTCGGAGTCCTCGCAGCTGCCCGCGGCCACGTACCGGACGTTGGCGTCCGGGGCCATGCCGTGCACCTGCTCGACGTCGAGGGTCTCCTCGCCGTACCAGCCCTGTGCGTCGCACTCGTTGGCCGCGGCCAGCGTGTACGGGCCCGCCTTGTACTGCTTGAACTGGCCCGCCCCGAACGCGTTGTCGCCGACCGTGGTGGCGAACTGGTTGGCGTCGGCCTTGATGGTCGGGGCCGCGTAGGCGTCCACGATGGCCACCGTCTGGCCCGCGCCGGTCTCATGTGAGGCGGTCACGCCGTAGGCGCCGCGCACCTGGGACGGCGTGTAGCCGCAGTTGGTCCACGGCTGGAACTTGCCGTAGGCCTTGGGCTTGTTGGTGGCCGTCTTCTGCCCGTAGTAGGTCGAGCACGGGTTGGCCACCCAGTAGTTCGGCGGAGGCGGCGGCAGTGCGGGCTTGATCGCGCTCTTGGCGGTGTCCAGGCCGGCCACCGAGAGAACGTAACTAGCCACCGAGGACGGCGCGGAAGCCGCCGACTCGGGCGCCCGTGCGGACTGGCCGCCAGGACCGCGGAAGGTGCCGAAGGAGACACCGAAGGCCTTGCTGGCCGCGGCCACCGAGCCGCGCACCGCGACGAAGGCACCCGCCGGGCTGGCTGCGTTGACCCGGGTCACCGACAGGCCGGCCGAGGTGAGCCACTGCCGCACCGACGAGACTTCCGCCGCGGACGGGGCGAACTCCTGGCGGACCTGCTTCGCGGTCAGGTAGTGCCGGTAGTCGCTGCTCTTCGGGTTGGAGACGGCAGCCACCTTCGCGGTGAGCGCGGCCCCGTTGCTGGGGGCCAGGTACACCTTGGCATTGACGGTTCCGCTGGCCTTGCTGCTGAGGCGTTTCGCGGCAACGGCCCACACTGGGTGGGTGTTGGCGATCGCCCGTCTCGTGGTGCCCGCCTGCGCGGCGGTGGCGACCGCGAGCGTGCCGAGCGTCAATGCTCCGGCAGCGATCGTGGCGCTCACCACACGCAAGCGTGTGACGTGC
>DATJNU010000141.1:0-32699 GCA_035507775.1 Jatrophihabitans sp. | reverse complement strand
GGGGCGCTGCCGGTCACCCGGCAGCGCCCCGCCGCGGATCAGATGATGACGATCGGCCCGGTCGGGGTCGAGACGATGTACGGCGCGGGCGTCTCGAACGCGACCTGGTTGCCGCTGGTCCAGGCGCCGGAGCAGCCGGTCACCCCGGAGACGGTCAGCGCGTGGCCGGCGTAGTGGTAGGCCAGCTGTCCACCGCTGTTGGTGTAGGTCGCATCCGCGTTGCCGGCCAGCGTGAACGAGCAGCCGGAGGAGGAGACGACCAGGACGATGCCCGAGACCACCGCGGTGGTGACGCCACCGGTCTCGGAGATCGCGTTGAACGACCACGGCGGCACGCTGCCCGACTGGGTGATGGTGACCGCCGAGGCGCTCGGGTTCAGCACGCAGCCGGCGTAGGTGGAACCGACGATCTTGCCGAGGTTCGCCCCGGGCAGGCCGGTGCCCAGCTGCATGACGCCGCTGACCGTGCTGGTCGAGCAGGTCGCGTTCGCGCCGGTCGACAGGTTCTTGAAGACCGGCGACGGCGATCCCGCCGGCTTGCCGGTGAACTGGGCGCTGCCGCTGGTGGCGGAGCCGGCGGTGACCGTGAAGCCCGCCGCGGCCGCGGCGTCGGTGACGCCGGTGCCGAGCACCGTCGCGGCGGCGACCGCCAGCAGGGCGATGCGCTTTCCTCGTCCGAACATGATGCCTCTTCTCACACAGGGCGAGAGCCCGGACGAGCACGGGACACCGTTCGCCCGGTGCGCTCGCCGGCTCTCGGAGGGGGATTGGGTAAGAGGCACTATTCAGAGCAGAATCAGAACTAACAATAGACATATCGTCGAATTCGGGGCGGCGCCGGCCTCGCGCCCCGGCGGCCTACTGGGCGGTGAGCAGCCGGAGCCGCGGGCCGCCCTCCCGGGCGTGCTGGGCCAGCCAGCGGGACAGCTGCAGGTGCCCCATCGGTCGCGCGATGAAGTAGCCCTGGGCCACGTCGCAGCCCATCGCGCGCAGCTCGTCCAGGGTGGCCTGGTCCTCGATGCCCTCGGCCACGATCCGCAGCCCGAGCGCCTCGCCGAGGCCGATGATGGCCGAGATGAGCGCCCGGGTGCTGACCGGGTCGTCGCCGCTCAGGCCGGTGACGAACGACCGGTCGATCTTGACCTCCGAGACCGGCAGCCGCTGCAGGTAGGAGAGGCTGGAGTAGCCGGTGCCGAAGTCGTCCAGCGACAGCGCGATGCCCAGCTCGCGCAGCGCGTGCAGCACCGGCAGCGTCTGCGCCGGGTCGCCCATCACGCTGCTCTCGGTGATCTCCAGCAGCAGCTGGGACGGCGGGATGCCGGTGCGCTCGAGTACCGACCGGATCCGCTCGGGCAGCGAGGCGTCGCTGACGTTGCGGGCCGAGAGGTTCACCGCCACGCAGATCGGCTGGCCGCCGACGGTGGCGTCGCGGCACTGGGTGAGCGCGAGTTCGAGCACCAGCGGGGTGAGCGCCTCGATCAGGCCGGTCGACTCGGCCAGCGGGATGAACCGGTCGGGCGAGATGATGCCGAGCGTCGGGTGGTTCCAGCGCACCAGCGCCTCGACCCCGATGATCTCGCCGGTGGTCAGGTCCAGCTTCGGCTGGTAGTGCATGATCAGCTGCTCGGGGCTGCTGGTCAGCGCGGTGCGCAGGTCGGCCAGCAGCGCCAGCCGCTCGATCCGGCCCTGGTCCATGTGCGCGCCGTAGGTGGCCAGCCGCTGGCCGTTGCCCTTGGCCTCGTACATCGCGGTCTCGGCCTGCCGGACCAGGTCGACCTTGCCCTCGCCCGGCTCGCTGACGGCCACCCCGATGCTGCACTCGGCCGACAGGGTCGCCTCAGCGAACCGGATCGGCTCGGCGAGTACCCGGCTCAGCTCGCCGGCCAGCGCCATCAACGGCTCGATCCCGCCGGCCAACCGCGGCAGCAGCACCCCGAACTCGTCCGCGCCCAACCGCGAGGTGGTCGCGCCCTCCGGCACCCGGGCCGCCAGCCGGTCGGCCACCACCTGCAGCAGCCGGTCGCCGGCATCGTGGCCCAGGACGTCGTTGACCTCCTTGAACCGGTCCAGGTCCAGCAACAGCACCCCGGTGGCCGAGTCGGTGGACTGCTGGTCGGCGACCAGCTGGGTCAGGTGCGCCCGGTTCACCAGGCCGGTCAGCGCGTCGTGGGTGGCCTGGTAGCCGAGGCGCTCCACCAGCCGGGTGCTGCGCACCGCCACCCCGAAGTGCCCGGTCAGGGTCTGCAGCAGGGTGAGGTCCTCGTCGGTGAAGGTCGCGGTCTCCCCCAGCCGGTCGCTCACGGTCAGGGTGCCGGTGGCGCCGGTCGACTCCGGCAGCGGGACGACCACCGCGTCGCGCAGGTCCCGGTCGGTCAACCAGCGGCGCAGCGCCCGGTCCTTGGTGGTGCGCGGGGCCAGCGTCGGCTCCTGCTGGGCGAGCGCGCGCACCAGCACCCAGTCCGACCGGTCCACCCGGGCATCGCCGACGACCAGCCGCTCGTCCTCGCCGATGGTCAGCAGCAGCGCGCCGCCCGGCGTGCCGTCCGCGTCGTCGAAGAGCCGGTCCTCGGCCTCGGCGATCATCACCTGCACGGTGGCCGCGCGCAGCAGGCTGCGGATCCGCGACATCAGCTGCTCGGCCAGCGCCATCAGCGATTCGGCGCCGACGCCGCCGGCCACGAACTCGTGCATCAGGGCCAGCGCCTGGTGCCGGCGCCGGGTCGAGGCATAGCTGCGGTAGACGCCGGTGCCGAGCACGACCAGCATGGCGACCAGCAGCGCGCCGAGCGTGCCCTTGGCCAGCAGCAGCAGGATGATCGTCGCGAAGGCGGTGGCCACGACGCTGAGCAGTGCCGCCGAGACCAGCACCTCGGCGATCTCGCGCCGGCTCAGCGGGCCGCTGTGCAACCGGATCAGCATGAAGACCAGCACGCTCATGAACTGGTCGACGCAGGCGATGACCACCAGCACGGTGGCGAACGTGGCCAGGTCCAGCCGGTTGCGAGGGCCGAGCAGCTCCCAGAGCAGGTAGCTGTCGACCGCGGCCTCGAAGGCGTAGGCGGTGATGTTGTAGCAGGACTTGACCGGCCCGATCCGCTGGTAGATGAAGGCGATCACGGTGCCGACCAGCCGGGTGACGATGAACAGGTGCACCGGCAGCAGCAGGGCGCCGAGCACCAGCGGCACCCCGGCCAGGGTGAGCGAGTGCGCCTGGCGCCGGAACTCGACGTTCATCAGGAACAGCTCGGCGATCAGGAACATCCCGACCAGCAGCGGCACCACGACCTGCTGCGAGACGTCGATGTGCACGATGGCCGGCGACGGCGCGCCCAGGCTCAGTGCGGCGGCTCCGGCGCCCAGCGTGGCGCTGAGGGCCAGCGTCCACTGACCCGCGGAGAAGGACCGGTGCATGGTGTCAGAACCTGCCCGACCCGGTCCCGATCAGGCCGTCGCGAACTCGGCGGGAGGCACGGATGGCCTGCGCCGCGGCGGCAGCGCATCGGACGTCCGCGCAGGTGTCCACCTGCCGGAGCGTCCCGAACGTGCCATCGGCGCGTCGCCGAGCCGGCACGATCTCCTCGGCCATCCGTGGCCCCTCTCCCCGTTACCGTTGCGGTGAGGCACGCCTTCCGGCGGTGCTCGCCGCGATCCTTTCCAGCACATCGGGTCTTGCGGATTCATTGCCCGGATGGTCTCGAAATTCCAATTTTCATTCAGGGTTTCGAAACCAGCCGTGCAGTCACATCGACAGCGGGCCCGCTGAGCTGAGCCGTTGCCGGCGATCCAGCCGCCAGAACGGGTGTTCCGGCACGATTCGAACCCGGCGAAAACTCCCTACCGAACCGGCCGAATGCGGTGCGGAACTCACACCAGGACGGCGCCGATCTGGTCGAGGGTGGACTGCAACCCGGCCTCGAACTCGGCGTCGAACCGGTGCTCGGCCAGCGTGCCGGAGAGCTCGTGCAGGGTCGGGTAGCGGCCGGCGTCGTACGGCTCGGCCGCCCCGGTCGCGGCCAGCGTGCTGGTCTCCAGCCAGAGGAAGCCGAGCAGGAACCGGTTCAGCGCCCGGTAGCCGTAGCGGGCCTGCTCGTCGGAGAAGCCCTCGCGGCGCAGCCCGGCCAGCAGCGCCTCCACCCATTCGGCCGAGCACAGCGGCGGGCTGATCCAGGGCGGCCCCGGCCGCCGGGTCACCACCAGCACGAACGCGTTCGGGTGGGCGACGACCCGGCGGCGGATCTCGCGGGCCATGCCGGTCAGGTAAGGCCGCCAGCCCGCGGCCGGGCCACCGGGCGCCGCGCCGCCCTCGGCCAGCGCGGCGATCACCCGGGTCACCACCGCGTCGAAGAGGGCCTCCCGGTTGGCGACGTGCTTGTAGAGCGACATCGCCTCGACGCCGAGCCGGGCAGCCAGGGCGCGCATGGTCACCGCCGCCAGGCCCTGCTCGTCGATCATCGCCAGGGTCTCCTCGACCACCCGCTGCCGGTTCAGCCCGGCGCGCCGCCGGCCGGGCGGTGGTGCGCTGGACATGGCGATCCGATCGTGTGGGGCACGGGCCGCGGACCGCCTCGGCGAGCTGCCCGGCAGGCTGATCTCGTGCCCGGCCCGCCCAGCGCCGATGCCCGGTGCCGGCTCCGGGCCGAGGGCCCGTGCGGGTTCCGGCACGGCTTGCCGGCCTCGCGACGCCGAGCCTACGCCCGTCCCGCCGGGTAGGCTGCAGTCACCGAATTTCGGCTTACTGCGTAAACCAGGGAGCGCTGAGTGCCAGGAAACCTCCAGTTGCCGGCCGCGACACACACCGCCGAGCTCACCCGGCGGATGTCCGACCTCGGCGCGGAGGCCGACGCGCGGCAGCTGCTGGTGACCGGCTCCGCGGGCCTGTTCGGGTGCGCCGCCGCGGGATTCGGGCAGGTCACCGTCTCCAGCAGCCGGCGCGAGCCCGTGGTGCCGGAGCGGCTGGACTTCACCTTCGGCGGCGACGGGACGGTCGCGGCCGGCCTCACCGAGCTCACCCGAGCCGCGCCGGAGGCGGTCGCGCTGGCCGCGCTGCGCCAGGACGAGCCGGTGCACAGCGACGACCTCGCGCAGGACGGCCGGTGGCCCGGCTACGCCGAGGCGATGGCGCGCTGGGCCGGAATGCGGTCGGTGCTGGCGGTACCGGTCCGGCTGACCGGCACCGCACTCGGTGTGCTGGTGCTCTACGCCGGCGAGCCGGGCCTCTTCGACGCCGAGACGGCGGCGCTCGCCGGCACCCTCGCCGACCAGGCGGCGCTCGCGCTCGGCCTGCTCGCCGGCCGGACGAAGAACCGCAACCTGACCATCGCGCTCGAGACCAGCCGGGAGATCGGGCAGGCGATGGGCATCCTGATGGCCACCCGCAAGGTCACCGGCGACCGCGCCTTCGACCTGCTCAAACAGGCCTCGCAGCAAGCGCACGTCAAGCTGCGCGAGCTCGCCCGCGAGGTGATCCTGACCGGCCAGCTGCCGGCCGGCTGAGCCGGCTCAGCGGATCGCGATGGCGCGCTCCCCCGCCGCCACCGTCTCACCGATCACCGGCGCGCCCGGCACCTCGCCGACCACCAGCAGGCCGCCGCTGGTCTGGGCGTCGGCGAGCAGCAGCAGCTCGTCCTCACCGAGCCCGGTGGCCAGCTGGTCCCGGACCCAGGCCAGGTTGCGCCGGGTGCCGCCGCTGACGAAGCCGTCCCGCAGCGCGTCCCGGGCACCGTCGAGGTAGGGCACCGCCGCCGCGTCCAGCACCGCGCCGATGCCCGAGGCGCGCAGCAGCTTGTAGAGGTGACCGAGCAGGCCGAAGCCGGTCACGTCGGTGGCGGCCCGGACCCCGGCGGCCAGCGCCCGCTCGGCGGCCTCGCGGTTCAGCTCGGTCATCGACGCGATCGCCTGCGGGAACACCTCGCCGGTGGCCTTGTGCCGGTTGTTGAGCAGCCCGACGCCCAGCGGCTTGGTCAGGCTGATCGGCAGGCCGGCCTCGGCCGCGTCGTTGCGCAGCAGCCGGGCCGGATCGGCGATGCCGGTGACCGCCATGCCGTACTTCGGCTCCGGGTCGTCGATGCTGTGGCCGCCGCCGACCGCGCAGTTCGCCTGCCGCGCGACGTCCAGGCCGCCGCGCAGCACCTCGCGCAGCAGCTCCACCGGCAGGGTGTCACGCGGCCAGCCCACCAGGTTCACCGCGACCAGCGGCCGGCCGCCCATCGCGTAGACGTCCGACAGCGCGTTCGCGGCGGCGATCCGGCCCCAGTCGTAGGCGTCGTCGACCACCGGGGTGAAGAAGTCGGCGGTCGAGACCACCGCGGTGCCGGGCGCCAGCTCGACCACCGCCGCGTCGTCGCCGTCGTCCAGGCCGACCAGCATGCCGGGCAGCTGCTGGCCGGTCAGGCCGCGAACCGCCTCCTCCAGCTCACCGGGCGGGATCTTGCACGCGCAGCCACCGCCGTGCGCGTACTGGGTGAGGCGGATATCGCTGGCAAGACCGGTCATGCCGCCACGGTAACCAGTCACCCGCTAGCGTGTGGTCCCGGAGGCGTACAGGTGCCTGGTGGCCCTCCCGGTCTTCAAAACCGGTGAAGCCGAGGAACTCGGCTTGGCGGGTTCGATTCCCGTCCGTCTCCGCCAGACCGAACGTGCGCCGTCGCGAGTGAAGGAGCCGGATGGCCGAGCCGGACCCCCGCCGCCGGGTGCCCCGGATGGACGCGGTGCTCGCCGATCCCGCCCTGGCCGGCCCGCTCGACCGGCTGGGCCGGGCCGCCGTGCGTGCCCTCGCCGACGAGGTGCTGTCCGACGTCCGGGCCGGCCGGCTGGAGCCGGCGGCGGCGGTGCCGGCGCTGCTCACCCGGCTGCCGGACCGGCCCGGCAGCCTGACCGCGGTGCTGAACGCGACCGGCGTGGTGCTGCACACCAACCTGGGCCGGGCGCCGCTGTCCGAGGCCGCGACGGCCGCGGTGGCCGCGGCGGCCGGCTACGTCGACGTCGAGTACGACCTGGCCACCGGCCAGCGGGCCGGCCGCGGCCGCGGGGCGCTGGCCGCGCTGCGCCGGGCGGTGCCCGAGGCCGGCGAGGTGCTGGTGGTGAACAACGGCGCGGCAGCGCTGCTGCTGGCCGCGATCGTGCTGTCGGACGGCCGCGAGGTGCTGGTCAGCCGGGGCGAGCTGGTCGAGATCGGCGACGGGTTCCGGCTGCACGAGCTGATCGGCTCGGCCGGCGTGCGGCTGCGCGAGGTGGGCACCACCAACCGCACCCGGCTGGCCGACTACCGAGCGGTCGCCGGGCCGGACGCCGGCTGCGTGCTGAAGGTGCACCCGAGCAACTTCCGGGTGGCCGGCTTCACCGCCGCGGTGCCAGTCGCCGACCTGGCCGGGCTCGGGCTGCCGGTGCTGGCCGACGTCGGCAGCGGGCTGCTGCGCCGCTCCCCCGCGCTGCCCGACGAGCCGGACGTCGCCTCGGCCCTGGCCGCCGGGGCGAGCGTGGTGACCTGCAGCGGCGACAAGCTGCTCGGCGGCCCGCAGGCCGGCCTGCTGTTCGGCAATGCTGAGCTGTTGCAGCGAATCCGGCGACACCCGGTGTACCGCGCGCTGCGGGTGGACAAGCTCACCCTGGCCGCGCTGGCGGCGACACTGGCCGGCCCGGCCACGCCGGTCGAGGAGTACCTGCACGCCGACGAGGTCCGGCTGCGCGAACGCTGCGCGGCGGTGGCCGGCGAGCTGGGCCCGGTCGCCGAGGTGGTGCCGGCCGAGGGCGCGGTCGGCGGCGGCGGCGCGCCCGGGGTCGCCCTGCCGGGCTGGGCGGTCGCGCTGCCGGCCGGGTACGCCGGACGGCTGCGCGCTGGCCGGCCGCCGGTGATCGGCCGGCTGCACCGGGACCGCTGCCTGCTCGACCTGCGCTGCGTGCCGGAGCGCGAGGACGCCACGATCGTGGCGGCCGTGCTCGCGGCGGGCGGCTGAGCCGGATGCGGGTCGTCGCCACCGCCGGCCACGTCGACCATGGCAAGTCGACCCTGGTCCGCGCGCTCACCGGCATGGAGCCCGACCGGTGGGCCGAGGAACGCCGGCGCGGCATGACCATCGACCTCGGCTACGCCTGGACGGAGCTGGCCTCCGGCGAGCAGCTGGCCTTCGTCGACGTGCCCGGCCACCAGCGCTTCATCGGCAACATGCTGGCCGGCCTCGGCCCGGCGCCGGCGGTGCTGTTGGTGGTGGCGGCCGACGCGGGCTGGTCGCGGCAGTCGGCCGAGCACCTGGCCGCGGTGCACGCGCTGCGGCTGCGGCACGGCCTGCTGGCGATCACCCGCAGCGACCTGGCCGATCCCGGCCCCGCCCTGGCCGCGGCCCGCGAGCGGATCGGCCGGTCGAGCCTGGGCGAGGTCCCCGCCGTGTGCGTCTCGGCGGTGACCGGGGCCGGGCTGCCCGAGCTGCGGGCCGCGCTCGGCTCGCTGGCCGCCGGGCTGCCCGAGCCGCGCCAGGACGGCCGGGTGCGGCTCTGGGTGGACCGCTCGTTCACCGTGCGCGGCGCGGGCACCGTGGTCACCGGGACGCTCGGCGCCGGCACCGTCCGGGCCGGTGACCGGCTGCTCGCCGGCGACCGGCCGGTCGTGGTGCGCGGCTTGCAGCAGCTCGGCCGGGACGCCGCCGAGGCGGCGGCGGTGGCCCGGGTGGCGCTGAACCTGCGCGGTGCCGGGCCGGCCGAGCTGGGCCGGGGTGACGTGCTGCTCACCCCGGACGCCTGGCACCACAGCCGGGCGCTGGACGTCCGGCTGGAGCGGTTCACCGAGCACGCGGCTGGGGAACCGGCTGGGGAACCGGCATCGCTGCCGGCCGAGCTGATGCTGCACCTGGGCACCGCCACGGTGCCGGTCCGGGTCCGGCCGCTGGGCGAGGGGCACGCCCGGCTGAGCTACGACCGGCCGCTGCCGGTGCAGGTCGGCGACCGGGCGATCCTGCGCGACCCCGGCCGGCAGGCGGTGGCGGCCGGGGTGCTGGTGCTCGACGCCGACCCGCCCGCCCTGCGCCGGCGCGGCGCCGCAGCCCGGCGGGCGGCCGAGCTGGCCGGCCTGGGCGGCCGGCCGAACCTGGCCGCGGAAGTCCGCCGGCGGGGCGCGGCGCACCGGAATCTGCTGGAATCACTGGGCATTCCGACCGAGGCCGGCGCGCCGGGGGTGCGCACCGAGGCCGGCTGGCTGATCGCCGACGGCACCTGGCAGGCGTGGCTCGCGCAGGCG
The DNA here is from genome assembly GCA_035507775.1 of Jatrophihabitans sp. Taxonomy (GTDB): domain Bacteria; phylum Actinomycetota; class Actinomycetes; order Mycobacteriales; family Jatrophihabitantaceae; genus Jatrophihabitans_A. The sequence continues at coordinate 23,473 of DATJNU010000141.1, read as the reverse complement.
CCGGCCGCGGTGGCGACCTGGGCCGCCGACCACCCGCTGGAGCCGGGCATGCCCGCCGAGGCGCTGCGCCGGGCGGCCGGCATCCCGCACCGCGACCTGCTGCCGGCACTCATCCGGCAGGCCGGCCTGGTCGCCGAGGAGGGCCGGGTGCGCGCGCCGGGGCAGGCCGTCACGCTGAGCGCCTCCGAGGCCGCGGTGGCCACCGTGGAACGACGGCTGGCCGCCGACCCGTTCGCCGCGCCGGAACGGTATGAGCTGGCCGAGCTGCGGCTGGGTCGCCGGGAGCTGGCCGCGGCCGAACGGGCCGGCCGGCTACTGCGGATCGCCGAGGACCTGGTGCTGCTGCCCGACGCCCCGGGCCGGGCGGCGCGGCTGCTGGCGGGGCTGCCGCAGCCGTTCACGCTCAGCGAGGCGCGGCAGGCGCTGGGCACCACGCGCCGGGTGGCCGTGCCGCTGCTGGAATATCTCGACGCTGAGACGATCACCGAGCGGCTGCCGGACAGCCGCCGCCGGCTCCGCTGACCGTTCGGCTGCGCTGACGGCTCCGCTGACCGTTCGGCTGCGCTGACGGCTCCGCCGACCGTTCGGCTGCGCTGACGGCTCCGCTACGGGCGCCGGGCCTCGAGCCGTTCCCGTTGCGGCACCACGGTGTACTTCGGGTCCCGGGCGGAGGCCTGGCCGGCGTAGAAGATGCCGAACCGGGTGCAGGCCGAGCCCGCCAGCAGCGCGATGCCCGAGGCCGCCGCGACCCGCCGGTCCCTGCGGGCCAGCAGGGTGCCGAGCGTTCCGAGCCCGGTCAGCGCCTTGCTCGCCTTCATCAGCGTCCCGGCCCGGCCCTCGTGCAGCGGCTCGGCGGCGATGCCCATCGAGGACTCCATCCGCTGCGAGGCGGCCAGTTCCAGCAGGGCGCCGCCGACGGCCAGTCGCCGGGCCGGGCCGGCCTGCCCGACCGGCGCGCCGAGCATGCCCAGCCCGCCGGCGGCCACCGCGGCGGAGCCGGCGAAGACGAACGGCAGCTCCCGGTGCGCCTCGTGCCACGACGGGGTGGCGGTGTCGGCGATCAGCACCGCGGTGTAGGCGGCGACGGCCGGCCCCAGCGCCGCGGCGGCCAGCCCGGCCGGCCGGTCCACCGCGCCGACCAGCCGACGCAGCGGCCGGGGCAGCAGCCCGGCCAGCTCACCGGCCGCGGCCACCCCGGCGGCTGGGCCGAACGCGGTCAGGATCCAGGTGCCGACCGACATCGGCGAGGTGGGCTTGGCGACCCGCAGCATGTTCAGGAACCGGGACGGCCGGCCCAGGTCGTGCACCAGCAGCCCGAGGCTGGCGGTGATCGCCCCGGCCGCGCCGAGCCGGGCGGTCCGCCGCAGCGCCGGCCGGCCGGTCAGGTCGGCCCCGGCGCCGAGCAGCGCCGAGCCACCGGCCAGCCCGCCGAGGAACAGGTAGCCGGGGATGTCCTCGGTCCACGGCGAGGCCTTGACCACCGGCCGGCCGTAGTAGCTGGTGAACTGCGCGTCCGGCACCATCTGCCGCTCGGCCGACCGGCGGCGCCGCCGCCCGCCGGGACGGGAACGGTCCTCGACGCGGCCCGGTGCGCTCATGCCCGGTGCGCTCGTGCCCGGTGCGCTCATGCCCGGCCGCCGAGGAACGCCGCGACCGCACCGGCGGCCAGCGCGACCCCGGCCAGCGCGGCGCGCTTCCACATCGCGGGCAGGTCGCGGGTGGTCACCACCGGATCCGGAGGCAGCCCGTACACCTCCGGCTCGTCGAGCAGCAGGAACATCGCGCCGCCACCGCCGATGCCGTCGTCCGGGTCGTCCAGGTAGAGCCGCGCCTCGGTGACGCCCGAGGCGTGCAGCGCCCGCTGGCGCTCCTCGGCCCGGGCCCGCAGCTCGTCCAGGTCGCCGAACTGGATCGACTGGGTCGGGCAGGCCTGCGCGCAGGCCGGGGTCATGCCGGCGCCGATCCGGTCATAGCAGAGCGTGCACTTCTGGGCCAGGCCGTTGTTCTTCACCGCCTTGCCGCCCTCGCGCCGGTCGATCACGCCGAACGGGCAGGCCGGCACGCAGTAGCCGCAGCCATTGCAGATGTCGTCCTGCACGACCACGGTGCCGAACTCGGTGCGGAACAGCGAACCGGTCGGGCAGACGTCCAGGCACGCGGCATGGGTGCAGTGCTTGCAGACGTCGGACTCCATCAGCCAGCGGAAGTCGGAGCGCGTCCCGGCCGCCGCCTCGGCCAGGCCGGAATCCTGGCTGCCGAGCTGGCGCGGCTGCTCGACGAAGGCCACGTGCCGCCAGGTGCTGGCACCCAGCGCGCCGGTGTTGTCGTAGGACGAGCCGAGCAGGTTCAGCCCGTCCTCGGGCACCTCGTTCCACTCCTTGCAGGCCACCTCGCAGGCCTTGCAGCCGATGCACACCGAGGTGTCGGTGAAGAACCCCAGCCGCGGCTGCCCACCCTGCCAGCCGGCGTCGGCCGCCACGTGCTCGGTCGGCCCGTACAGCTGATTGCTCATCGAACCCCAGTCAGATCAGGACGGATGCCCGTCGGCGCCGGTCGTTGCTCGCCGTGCTGCTCCCAGCCTGGACGTCCCGCCAGGCAGATGCAACACTCGCCGTGGAGCGATCGTCCGGTCCCGCGCAGGCAGCCGGGCACAGCGCGCCCGAGTGTGGCACCCTGCAAGCATGGGCACCGACACGGGTGCCACCGGGGCGGGAGGTTGGCGTGCGGAGCACCGATCGTGGCACCCCCGAACCCGCCCGGGGCGCCGCTGCCCTGCAGTGGCCGGTGCTCCGGCAGCTGGCCGGCCGCGACCGGCTCGGCCGCGGCGCCGCCGCGAAGTCCGGGCGCGACTGGACACCCCGCACCGAGACCGCCGACACGGTGGTCGGCAGCGTCTGCCCGTACTGCGCGGTGGGCTGCGGCCAGCGGGTCTTCGTCAAGGACGGCAAGGTCGTGCAGATCGAGGGCGACCCGGACTCGCCGGTCAGCCGCGGCCGGCTCTGCCCGAAGGGCTCGGCCAGCCTGCAGCTGACCACCGGCGGCAACCGCGAGTACAAGGTGCGCTACCGGCGCCCGCACGGCACCGACTGGGAGGACCTGGAACTCGGCACCGCGATGGACCTGATCGCCGACCGGGTGATCAAGAGCCGCCGCGACTACTGGCAGGAGGAGGTGGACGGCAAACGCGTCAACCGCACCCTGGGCATCGCCAGCCTCGGAGGAGCGACCCTCGACAACGAGGAGAACTACCTCATGAAGAAGCTCTACACGGCGATGGGGGCGATCCAGATCGAGAACCAGGCCCGTATTTGACACAGCTCCACCGTTCCCAGTCTGGGAACCACCTTCGGCCGTGGCGGTGCCACGACCTTCCAGCAGGACCTGCAGAACGCCGACTGCATCCTGATCGAGGGCTCGAACATGGCCGAGTGCCACCCGGTCGGGTTCCAGTGGGTGATGGAGGCCAAGGCCCGCGGCGCGACGGTGATCCACGTCGACCCGCGCTTCACCCGCACCTCGGCCGTCGCCGACCTGCACGTCCCGCTGCGCGCCGGCAGTGACATCGCCTTCCTCGGCGCCCTGATCAACCACGTGCTCACCGGCGGCCACGAGTTCCGCGAGTACATGCTGGCCTACACCAACGCCGCGGTGCTGCTGCGCGAGGACTTCGCCGACACCGAGGATCTGGACGGCCTGTTCTCCGGCTTCGACCCCGAGACCAGGCAGTACGACTCGTCCAGCTGGATGTACGACGGGGTCGAGGTCGCCACCGCGGCCGGCCAGCGCGACCAGCAGTACTCCGAGCGGGCGACCGAGGGCACCAAGCAGGCCTCGCACGGCGAGACGCACGGCAGCGGCGGCGCGGCCATCGACGGCCAGCCCCGGCGGGACGAGACCCTGCAGGATCCGCGCTGCGTCTACCAGGTGCTGAAGCGGCACTACTCCCGCTACACGCCGGAACTGGTGGAGCAAATCTGCGGCATCCCGCCGGAGCTGTTCGGCAAGGTCGCCGACGCGCTGGTCGCCAACTCGGGCCGGGACCGGACCACCGCGTTCTGCTACGCGGTCGGCTGGACCCAGCACACCGTCGGCGTGCAGTACATCCGCACCGCGGCGGTGCTGCAGGCGCTGCTCGGCAACATCGGCCGGCCCGGCGGCGGCATCCTCGCGCTGCGCGGGCACGCCTCGATCCAGGGCTCCACCGACATCCCCACGCTCTACAACCTGCTGCCCGGCTACATCCCGATGCCGCACGCGCACAAGCACGAGAGCCTGGACGACTTCGTCGCCGCCGACGCCGGGGTGAAGGGCTTCTGGGGCAACATGCGCTCCTACGTGGTGAGCCTGCTGAAGGCGTACTGGGGCGATGCCGCCACCGAGGCGAACGACTACTGCTTCGACCACCTGCCCAGGCTGACCGGCGACCATTCGACGACGACCACCGTGATGCGCCAGGTCGACCACGGCGGCGGCGGGTACTTCATCGTCGGCGAGAACCCGGCGGTCGGCTCGGCGAACGCGAAGATGCAGCGGCGGGGCATGGCCAATCTCGACTGGCTGGTCGTCCGCGACTTCTCGCTGATCGAGAGCGCCACCTGGTGGAAGGACGGGCCGGAGATCGAGACCGGCGAGCTGCGCACCGAGGACATCGGCACCGAGGTCTTCTTCCTGCCGGCCGCCGCCCACACCGAGAAGAACGGCAGCTTCACCAACACCCAGCGGATGCTGCAGTGGCACCACCAGGCCGTCGAGCCAGCCGGCGACGCCCGCAGCGACCTGTGGTTCTACTACCACCTGGGCCGGATCATCCGGCAGAAGCTGGCCGGCTCCACCGACCCGCGCGACCGGGCGCTGCTGGAGCTGACCTGGGACTACCCGACCGAGGGCGCACAGGACGAGCCGAGCGCCGAGGCGGTGCTCGCCGAGATCAACGGCCGGGACGCCGGCGGCGCGCCGCTGTCGTCCTACACCCAGCTCAAGGACGACGGCAGCACCAGCAGCGGTTGCTGGATCTACTGCGGCGTCTATGCCGACGGGGTCAACCAGGCCGCCCGGCGCAAGCCCGGCCGGGAGCAGAGCTGGGTGGCCCCGGAGTGGGCCTGGGCGTGGCCGGCCAACCGCCGGATCCTCTACAACCGCGCCTCGGCCGACCCGGACGGCAAGCCGTGGAGCGAGCGCAAGGCCTACGTCTGGTGGGACGAGGAGCAGGGCAAGTGGACTGGGCACGACGTCCCCGACTTCGAGGCCGACAAGCGCCCGGACTACCGGCCACCGCCCGGCGCCACGGCCCAGGACGCGATCGCCGGCGACGACCCGTTCATCATGCAGACCGACGGCAAGGCCTGGTTGTTCGTGCCGGCCGGCCTGTCCGACGGGCCGCTCTCAGCGCACTACGAGCCCGAGGAGTCGCCGTTCGACAACCCGCTCTACGGCCAGCGCGCCAACCCTGCCCGGGAGCGCTACCCCCGCAAGGACAACGCCTACGCCCCGCCGGGCAGCGAGGTCTTCCCGTACGTGGCGACCACCTATCGGCTCACCGAGCACCACACCGCCGGCGGCATGAGCCGCTGGGTGCCGTACCTGTCCGAGCTGCAGCCGGAGATGTTCTGCGAGATCAGCCCCGAGCTGGCCGCCGAGCGCGGGCTGGCACACCTCGGCTGGGCCACCATCGTCACCGCCCGGTCGGCGATCGAGGCCCGGGTATTCGTCACCGACCGGATGGTGCCGCTGCGGGTGCAGGGACGCGTCGTGCACCAGGTCGGGCTGCCCTACCACTGGGGGCCGAACGGGCTGGTCACCGGCGATGCCGCCAACGAGCTGAGCTCGGTGGTGCTGGACCCGAACGTGCACATCCAGGAGTCCAAGGCGGCCAGCTGCGACATCCGGCCCGGGCGCCGGCCGCGCGGCCCGGCGCTGCTGGACTACCTGGCCGACTACCGCAAGCGCGCCGGAGCCGAAACCGAATAGCTGCGCCGGGCGCACCGGCGCCCCGCCCGCGCCGAGTGTCGGATAGCGAGCGACCGGCCGATCTGGTAACTGTTGATCAATTCGGACGGAAAGGCTGGTCGAGTATGCGCGCGCCGCTCCCCCTCAACGAGGACGCGCGGGTCGCGGCGCTGCAGCGGCTGGGCATCCTCGATCAGCCGGCCGCACCCGACCTCGACACGCTGAGCCGGCTCGCCGCCTACGTCACCGGTACCCAGTTCGGCGCGATCAACCTGATCGACACCGACCAGCAGCGGCAGGTCTCGGCCAGCACCGGCGCGCCCGCCGACTGCCCCCGGCAGGACTCGATCTGCCAGTACACCGTCTACGAGAACCGCACCCTGCACGTGCCGAACGCCGCGCTGGATCCGCGCTTCGAGGACAACCCCTACGTCTCCGGCCTGCTCGACCGGGTCGCGCTCTACTGCGGGGTGCCGCTGCGTGACCTGGACGGGTTCGTGCTGGGCTCGCTGTGCGTGACCGACCCACAGCCGCGGGAGCTCTCCGATGCTCAGGTGGGCGCGCTGGAGGACCTGGCACGCCAGGTGGAGCAGCTGTTCGAGATGCGCCGGCAGCACAGCCGGCTGCTCGACGTGCTCGCCCAGGTGGACCACCTGGCCGTGCACGACCCGCTGACCGGCCTGGTGAACCGGCGGATGCTGGCCGACCGGCTCGAACACGCGATCAGCCGGGCGCAGCGGCCGCAGTCGGTGCCGGTGGTGTTCTTCTGCGACCTCGACGGGTTCAAGGCGGTGAACGACTCCCTCGGGCACCAGGCCGGTGACGAGGTGCTGGTCGAGGTCGCACACCGGCTGACCGCGCTGATGCGGCCGTCGGACACGGTGGCCCGGGTCGGCGGCGACGAGTTCCTCGTGCTGTGCGAGGACATCCCGGCCGAGAACCACGAGGTGGTGGCCGACCGGCTGCGCTCGGCGGGCCACACCGACATCACCACCTGGGCCGGGCCGGCCCGGGTGGGCATCAGCGTCGGCTTTGCCCAGGCCACCGCCGGCCGCGGCGTGTCCGACGTGCTGAACGAGGCCGACCGCGGCATGTACCTGGACAAGCTGTCCCGCCGCGGCGTCGCGTAGCCAGCGGCTGCCTCGCGTGGCAACCGTGTCGCGCAGCGGTCAGCGGTCAGCGGTGTCGCGTGGCGGCCGGCGACCGGCGGTGTCGCGTGGCAAGCCGCACCGCGACCGGCGGGTGTCGCTCGCTCGCCGCGGGTCAGAAGAGGACGTCCGGCCCGCGCCGGTCCATCGGCCGCCGCCCCGGCTCGTCGCCGGGCCCGGCGACCCGGTCGGGCTGGCCGGACGGGCGCGGCTCGCCCGGCCCGGCCGGGCTGCCGTCGGCGATCAGGCCGTGCCGGACGGCGGCCTGCCCCAGGTCGTGCCGGAACCGGTCCAGGGTGGCCAGGGTGTACATGCCGTCGATCTGGTCGCTCGCCCACAGCTCGTGGATCCGGCGCAGGTCGGCCTGCCGGCTCTTCCAGCCGATGCCGTCGATCACCGCGAAGATGTACTGCCGCGGCTTGCGGATCGCGGCCACCTCCACGACCTCGCGCACCGCGTCGGTCAGCTTGGAGCCGGTGCTGTCGAAGCCCTTGGCGGCCACCGCCACCAGCGCCTCGCCGTGCCCGTCGACCACGACCAGGTCGCACGGCGCGTCCTGGCCGTTGCGGCCGGTGAACCGGGTGCGGGTCTCGTAGTCGAGCCCCAGGCCGCCGGCGATCGCCTCGATCCGGTCCTCCACCGAGCGACCGGACCGGCCGGCCTTCTTCGCGGTGTGGCGGGTGCTCCCCCGCGCCACCAGCACGTCGCCGAAGGTGTAGGCGCGGCGGCGCTGCGTCGCGAGCGACCGGATCAGGTCGAAGTCCTCGTCCAGCATCCGCACGATGGCGGCCGGATCGGCGGTCGCCAGGCTCACCCAGCCCGCGGTACCGAGCCGGTCGGTCATCGCGTTGCGCAGGCCCTCCAGCGAGAGGCCGACCGTCAGCCCGAGCACCGGCACGTCCCGGGGATGCCAGCGCACCCAGTCGGTCAGGCTGTCGATCGAGATCTCGTCGAGCCCGTCGAGGCTTTCGGCGGCCCGCTGGATCGCGGCGGCCTCCGCGGTGCCGGCGGTCGGGTCGACGTGCACCGACAACCGGCCGAGGGAGGCCAGGTACTGCTCGAAGCTCGGGATGCCCGGCACGGCTCAGCGACCGACGAACAGGTACTCGTCCACCGTGCGACGGGCCGCGGCGCTGTGCGTGCCGAAGGAGTAACGGTGGTCGATCCGGTGCACCTTGACGTCGTCCTTGACCTCGCGCAGCAGGGCCTCGATGGTGTCGGCGTCCGGGATGCTGTTGGAGCTGTAGGACAGCACGATGGTCGCGTCGCCGAACTGCTTGAAGGTGTTGCGCAGCGCGGTCGCCGCGGAGTGCTTGTAGGCGAACGGGGTGTAGCGCTTGGGCAGCTTCTTGGTGACCGTGTCCTGCATGATCGTCTGGCCCTGCCAGTAGCAGGACAGGCCCTCCAGGAAGTGGTAGCGCTTGATGTAGTCGGCATCGTCCGAGGGCGGCGCGTACGGCGGGTCGAGGTAGACCAGGTCGTGGTCGGCCGGGTCGAGGTCGGCGATGTCGGCCGAGACCGAGCGGTTGCGCCGGCCGTTGCTGAAGACCACCGCGTTGTACTCGGCGACCCGCTCGCGGAAGTGCTGGGCCATCGGAATGCGCAGGTCACGCCGGCCGTCGTCGTAGCGGGTGCCGACGAAGGTGAACACCCCGCGCGGCTGCTTGCGGGCGGCCGAGAGCACCAGCGCCGAGATCGCCAGCGCGCGCTTGTGGCCGGTGAGCCGGTCGATGTGCGACCAGGCCGAGTCGAGGAACCCCCGGTCGGCCGCGTCGAAGTACAGGCCGTCGAAGGTGCTCCGGACGAAGTCGCGCCGGTCGGCGGCCGGCCCGCAGATCTGGTCCACGTCCGCTCGGGTGAGCGTGGTGGCGTGGTTGACCACGGTGGCCCGGGTGATCACCGACGGGAAGTTCAGGAAGTCGTTGCTGGTGACCTGGTAGCCCTGCGCCTTGAGCAGGTACGAGACCACGCCGGAGCCGGAGAAGGCGTCGAGGGCGCTGATCCCGCCGACATCGGCGAACACCCTGGCCAGGTGCGGGAGCAGCTTGTACTTCGAGCCCATGTAGCGCAATCGCGGGAACCGGGCGGCCCGGGCCAGCGCGGCGGTCACGTCGGGCGACGGGCCGGTGGAGGCGGCGGTCATCCGGGTCCTTCCACGAGGTGAACAGTAGCCGTGGCCGCCGCGCCCGTCCGGATGCCACTCCGCCGCTCGCCCGACCGGAGCCGATGCTGCCGGACGGGTACGACACTTTCCGTTAACGGCGTGCCCGTCGCCGCGGCCTGGGCTAGCCTCGCTCATCGTGCAGCCGCTCACCGAGAAGGCAATCCGGACCTCGTTCGTCAACTGCTCGAAGGGCGAGGCCAGCCGGCTGACCTTCCCCCGCGGCCTGGCCGAGCTGCTGTGGCCGGACCTGGACTTTCTCGGCTGGGCCGATCCGGCGGCGCCCGGCCGCGCCTACCTGGTGGCCGAACGGGCCGGCCGGCCGGTGGGGGTGGCGCTGCGCCACCCCGATCAGCGTGGTCTGCGCCACAAGCGGATGTGCTCGCTGTGCCAGACCACCCACCAGGGTGCGGGCGTGTCGCTGATGGTGGCGCCGAAGAGCGGGGCTGCCGGGCGCGCCGGCAACACGGTCGGCACCTACCTCTGCACCGACCTGGCCTGCTCGGCCTACCTGCGCGGCACGAAGAAGCCGGAGGGCGGCAACCGGATGATCGACTCGCGGTCGCTCGACGAGCAGATCGAGTCGCTGCGGGCCCGGCTGCTGGCCTTCCTCGACAGCCTGGGCTGACCGGGGCTCCCTACCTCCGGGCGACGGTGACGGTGCGGGTGCCCCGGATCACCAACTCCCCCCGCCGCTGCAGGGTGTCCAGGCCGTCGCCGCGGACGAGTCCGGCCAGCGCCTGCCGGTCGGCGGCCGGTGCGTGGTCGTTCAGGCCGTGCGCGAGCCGGGCCAGCCAGAGCCGGGCGTAGCGGAGCGCCGCCGGATTGCCGATCGCGTTCACCGCGATGTCGAAACGGCGTTCCTGCGGCGTGGTGAAGCCGGCCGCGGCCAGGTGCGGCGCCCAGTCGGCGCCGAGGTGCGGCAGCTCGGCGGTGTGCCGGTGCCGCAGCGCGGCCAGGCAGCGCGCTTCGAGGTCGCCGGCAAAGCCGTCCGGCAGGAACCGCAACGGCTCGGCGAACTCGGCCAGCGCGATCAGGCCGCCCGGTGCGGTCGCCGCGTGCACGGTGCTCAGCAGCCGGTCCGGGTCGGCCAGGTGGTGCAGCGACATCGAGGCCCAGGTGAGGTCGACCGGCTCGGGAACGGGCCAGCCGGCATCCAGATCGGCGACCACAGTGCGGATCCGCCCGGCCAGCCGCAGCCCGTCGGCGGTCGCGCGCAGCCGGGCCAGCGACGCCTCGGCGAGATCGACCGCGGTCACCTCGGCGTCCGGGAAGAGCCCGGCCAGCCGGATCGTGCCGACCCCGGTGCCGGCACCCAGGTCGAGAATCTTCTTACAAGGATGGCCTCCTGTCCGCTGGACGGTCCATTCGATCGCCTCCGTCCAGTACCCGGCCAGCACCTCCCCGTCCAGGTCGAGCAGGTCGTCGAGGTGGTCGTCATCGTGATCGTGCATGCCCATCACGCTAGGCGCTTGCTGCGGGATGCGCATATGCTCTTGCCAATGACGCAAGACCCTGATGTCGACTCCCTGATCCGGGCACGGCTGCGCGGCTTGCGGCTGGCGCGCGGCTGGTCGTTGGACGCGCTGGCCGGGCGGTGCAATCTCAGCGCCTCCACCCTCAGCCGCATCGAGACCGGCCACCGGCGGATCTCGCTCGACCAGCTGGTGCCACTCGCCCGGGCTCTCGGCACCACCCTCGACGAGCTGGTGCACCCAGCCGGCGAGGAGGACGTGGTGATCCGGCCACGCCGCGACCGCGTGCATGGAGCGACCACCTGGCTGCTCTCCGGTGCGTCCGGGCCACAGGGCCTGACCGTTGCCAAGCAGCGCATCACCCGGCGCACCAGGCCGGCCGAACTCGGCGTGCATCCGGGCCGGGACTGGTTCACGGTGCTGGCCGGCACCGCGCGGCTGTGTCTGGGCGAGCGAGAGATCCTGGTGCGGGCGGGGCAGGCCGCCCAGTTCTCGACCATGACCCCGCATGCGATCGTGGCGGAGGGCGGACCGGTCGAGATACTGGTGATCCTCGACCGCGACGGCGAGCGGGCTCATCTCGACGCCGTCGACCTGACTCCCTGAGCCACCGTCCTGGTCATCGGACCCCGCCCTGCGCGGCACCTTCCTACCCCGCAATGGACACATTCCGCACCCTGTCGAGAGTCAAGCCATGGGGCCTGGCCCAGTTCGATCGACTCGTTTCGGGTCGATCGATTCGGCAGGCCGTCAGGCCCGTGCCCGGCGGTAACGCTCCGATCAATGCCGTCCAGGCGCCACTGCCGCTTGCGTAGAATTACCGGCTCGAACGTTCCGTCGCGATCGCGGGCCACGTCGATCTCAGGCAGGACCAGCTTCGACCGAACGTATTCCAAACGAGATTCGCATTACCTTACAGGGGTAAAGTCGATTAGAAATGCCCCAGACAAGGTCGTTCAAAGGCCTAGCTCCCGGATGTAGGCAACCCGACCGGCGATTGCGGCGGTGAGGTTGCGGGTCGAGACCTCGGGGACTGGCTCCGCGTGGATGCCGGCGCCCTTCTTCGTGCTGATGAGGCAGACCGCGTCGTACAGGCGCTCTCGAACAAGGCGTTCGAACAGCAACAGACCCATTCGCTGCCTGAGCCATTGGAAAACCACCTAGGCCAAGCACTCGATGCGCTGCCGGAAGTTGTCTCCGAAGCGCTCGAAATCCGCCGTCGGCGCAGCGCCTCTTCGGTCTCCCAGGGCAACGGATTATCGACTTACGGCGAGCAGGGTTATCCGGTTGACGCATCTCGCAGGATGACTCGCCTTTAGAGAATCAGAGTCGGATCGAAGACCAACGGAAGGACGGTCCCCGCCGACGGTTCTGTCCGAAGGCTGTCGACAAGAAAGATGTCATTTTGGAGGCGCATGTACTTCAGATATCCCTCTGGCATCGCAACGGTGATTTCCCCATCACCGCCCTCGCCGTCCACGAGGGGAATCTGCATGCCGGGATCTGTTCGTACTGCTCGATCAAGATCCATCGACCAACCGATGTCTCCCGGCCATGCCCACAGTGCGGCGCGCCCGGGATACAGAAGGTGCTCAGCAGAGAACTCCGTAGGGATAGCCGGCCGGCCACGACGGAGGAAGCGACCCTCGGAGATTACGGCTGCTGAGTCGCCGTTTGAGACGTAGGTCAGGTCAGTGCTGAGCTCCAAGCGCCATTTATCGGGTGCCTGGTGCCAGAACCGTTCCTGCCAATCGCCCATCGAATCATCAGAAGTAGCACCGTGACGGGAAATGATGCCTTCAACGTACGTCCAGCTAATGGTCAGCATGCGATCGACAGCTGGATTGGGCGTCAACAAGTGGATAACCTCAAAACTTGCAACTGGTGGTTTTGTAGCATTTGATCCGATCGGACTGTACGGAGCCGGCTATTCGGATTCCTGTACCACTCCAGCGGAGGTATAACGCATATGCATCAAAAAATACCGTGTACTGCCGATACGGCAATATGTCGTAGCCATTACTCCACGCGTCTATATGGTAGGTGCGTGCTTGCGAGGAGGGAATCGAACTGCCAAAGTCGCCGAATTCACGGAGCGTCGTGTCTGACTCAAATGACTTATCGTGGCGTAGGCGTTCTTTCCAGTTGAGAGAAACGGCTTCACCGCCAGATGACCCATATCTCATCGTTACATCAGCACTATGCCATTTAATGTTCAGTCCGTGATAGAAGTTCGTATGCCCGGTATGTCGGTTGATGTGCCAAACAATTTCTTCCGACCGTTTGGACTGGTACCGAGCCGCTTTCATCGGTGAAGATGGAGTGTAGGAGTCGTTGTTGTAAGCAGCTTGGTAGGAGGATGGCTGTGGAGTTTGAGCCGGGGATACTGCTTGAGCTTCAGCCGCTTGGAAAGCGGCATCGGCCTGGTCGTCCGTCAGATTGGTGATGTCGACGCCGACACCGTCGGAGGTGTCGTCCTCCTGCACGTAGGTTGCCCCGCTGTTGTCAGTGGTGGAAACAGTCCGGATGTAGCCGTCACACACCCAGTCAGCCGTCAGACCGCGCGAAGCATCAGCGCACGCTTGCGTCGAGCCGGGCGTCCAAATGGCACAGGTGGGCAGGTTGATGCAGCTCGCGGTGTCTCCGGAATCAGTCACTTGAAAATCGGCGGACTGCGAAATATCGCTGTCTCCGGCATCGGTGTGAGCCGTCACTACGGTATGGTAGGTCGTGCTTGGGCTCAAGCCCGTGATCACGAGCGACGTACAGCTACCTACGCAGCCTCCACCGAGCACGTAGTCGCCCGAAACTGCGGAAATCACATCCACATTGAACGCAACTTCACTTAGGTCTGCACCGTTCAAATTGCTCGGCTGCGACCAGCTGATCAATGCTGACGCGTGGGCGGGCTGCACCGTGACGTTCTGAGCAGGCGTTGTCACGCCTCCCACCGAGAAATCGAAACCTTGCATCGGTGACTGGAGACCCAGTGCGTCTATTGCGGACACTGAGAGTTGATGGTGGCCGATGGCAGTAGCCGGCACAGAAATGTCAGCAGATGCGCCGGAAACCATCACTGGCGGCTGGTTATCGTAGGTGTAGGTGTAGGTGTAGGAAGTCACAGGTGCAGCCAGCGAGGTGCTACTGACATGGAACGGCACGCTTGCTATCGGGGAGATCCAGTCCATATCGTGGACTGCGCTGGAGGAAATCTGCGGTGGCAGCGGCCCGGAGCTGTACCACCCTTCAACGTCAATAACGACATCCACCGCCCCTGAACCCCCATTTCGTATGTCTATAGTTCCATCAGCCGCAGGCGCCACAAAAGTCAAGTTGGTTCGATAAATGTTCTGGCTGGTGTAATTAACGCTCGATATGTTTGGCTCATCTTCGTCGGCTGGCCATAGTCGCAGATAGCCCCCGTACGTCGTGTTGCTACTTGCTTGCACTGTCCTGATATTGAGCGCCACAGCCGTCAGTCCGTCCTGAGCTCCGGGTATACCATCGACTCCCGAAACGGAAACCGTTAGGACGGCACCTCCGGCCAGCGTCTGGGTCGGTGCAGCCCGTGTATCCAGGAGGTGCACCGCTGCTGGGGTGAACGCACCACTTGAGGTTCCCGGCGTGAAGTACCCCTGAATGTCCACGGTCAGATCGACCGGCCCACCGGCACCAACCATGATGGTGAACGCACCGGCGCTACTGAGCGGCAGGGCCACTGACTCGCTCTGGGTGGTGTTGTCGAAGCCGAGTGCTCCGGTCGTCGGTGGTGACTGATCCGCGGCATAGGTGCGCAAGTAGCCGTTGCTCGTCTGGTTGAGGATGGCGATGTTGGCGTAGATCTCCTCCGCGTCGGCAGGGACTCCGGCGAGGCCAGCCGCGGTCACCGTGATGGTGTTGCCAGTGCTGACCCGGCTTTGCGGCACGTTCAGGCCGGTGCGGGTGTCGACGATCCGCGTCTGGTCGACCGGCACGAAGCCGCCCGGTGCGATCGCCGTGCCGGCGGTGAAGTAGCCCTGCACATCGATGACCAGGTTGGCCGACGCGTTCGAGAGCACGTGCAGGCTGCCGTCGCCATGCAGTGCCACCAGGTCGGTGTTGGAGACCGAGTCCCCCGGATTGAAGACGAGCGCCGTGCCGGTCGGCGTAGCGACATCGCCGGGCGCGACGCTGATCGCCCCCACGGTCGCGGCTCCGACGACCGTCAGGGTCAGCGCCACCGCGCTCACGCCACTCGCCGGAATGCCTGCGACCCCCACAGCCGGAACTGTCCGGACGCTATTTGCCGGCATCGGCGTACTGAAGCCGCCCGTGCCGTTGCGGGTATCCAGCAGCCGGCCGTTCGCCGGCACGAACATGCCCGCTGAGCCGGTCGAGGCATCGGCTGCGGCATGACCCGCAAAGCCCGGTGACGGTAGCACCACGGAGACTGCACCAGCGGTTAAGACCGCCGCCGTCGCTAGGACGAGCGCGGCACGACCACGTCTGAACATCAAACTTCCCCTGCGGCGCTCGCAGTCAATGACTCATGGAGGGACTGCGAGGACGCCAAGTTAAGCCACGGTTAGGCAGCGAACCTATCAGGAGGAGGCGGGCGATGTCCTTGACATATTTTATTCGCCACATTTGGTATCAAGCCGCCTGCAGCAGCAAAGACGACCTAGCTCCCAAGTCGGTTGCCCAGATGAGGGCGGCGGCGAGGACGACCCTAAACGCTACCACCGACGTATCGGGACGAGCCACATCCGGCTGTGCATAAGCGATAGCGGATCGCAGCAGCAAGGCCCGGGACCGGATGGATGCGACCCCAGGCACGATGACTGAATGTCGCGGAACTTTGCTAGCTCGGTCAGACGAGGGGCGAACACAAGGCTTGGTATTGGCCGCACTCCCAACAGGAACAGCCCGCGACCTGCCCACCTCCGGGCGTAGCTCTGTAACCGGGATTGAGGCGGCTCACATAGGGATCGCACGCAAGCGCTCGCCCGGCCCTACAAATGACTCAAGGCCCCGGAATTCCGGGGCCTTGGGTTGGTGGGCGATACTGGGATCGAACCAGTGACCCCTGCCGTGTGAAGGCAGTGCTCTCCCGCTGAGCTAATCGCCCGCAACTCGTGCGTGAACCTCGGTTAGCTTACATGGCCGATCAGGTACCGCTCGGCCGGGGTCGGGCCAGTACGGCGGCGGCCTCTGAGGCGCCTGCTGATGCGCTGGGCGTCAGCGGTCTGGCCGATGGCGCCCAGAGAGCGACCCCCACTCGGCCACGCGAATCGGCGACGCCCCCAGGGAACCGGGCCCGCCTGGCAACCGGCATAGCCCGGCGGGGCCGACATCGCAACGGCCCTCAGCGCAGGAACCTCCAGCCGAGCCACGCCAGCCCGGCCAGGAACACGAGCCCGACGAGCCCCAGCAGCGCCTGCAGCCACCGCGGCTGCCGCTTCGTCCACTCCGTCCAGTCGTGCAGCACCCGGCGGCCGAACCGGAGCAGCCGCTGGGCCCAGACGAACTCCGTCGCCCACACCGCCAGGCCGAGGAACACGATGGCCCAGCCCGGCCCCGGCAGCGGGATGAGCACCAGGCCGCCCGCCACCACGAGGCCGCCGAGCACGG
Organism: Jatrophihabitans sp.; assembly: GCA_035507775.1. GTDB lineage: Bacteria > Actinomycetota > Actinomycetes > Mycobacteriales > Jatrophihabitantaceae > Jatrophihabitans_A. The sequence continues at coordinate 7,133 of DATJNU010000141.1, read as the reverse complement.
CCACCCCGATCCGCCAGGCCAGCAGGCCGCCGCGCACCCGCAACGCCCGGTTCCGGATCGGATGCACCCAGCGCGGCGGCCTGGGCGCGGTCTCGTCCTCGGTCACCGTTCCGTCCATGCCTGTCCGCGCCATGATCGGCCAACGACACCCGGCGCCTGTGGGTTCCCCGGGTACCGGCTGAGCCCGCGCTACCTGCGCCGGCGCCCGCTCCCCCGCCCGGCCGACTGCTTCGGCACCAGGCACCGCTGCAGCGCCAGCTCGTCCCGGATCGCCGGCGGGACCGGCAGGTGCCTGGCCTGCAGCGCCGCCACGTAGTTCTCCAGCGACTCCAGCAGCCGACGCTGCTCCGGGTTCGCGGTCAGGCTGCGGGTCTGCGAACGCAGCGCCTCGATGTTGGCGCGCGCGATCCGCACTTCCTGCAGCAGGTAGTTCAGTTCGGCAGGCCCAGTCCAGCCGGCGGACTCGGCACCAGACGGCAACGTAGTCACGGGCAGACGATACCGCGTCACTACGACGGATCCGCCCGGAATCCGAAACCTGAACACCCCTATTACATCGTCAGATTCTCGGCTACAACGGCCGGGATTCGCGGCGAGACGGCGCCGCTCGGCACTATGGAAGCGTTACCAACCACGTGAAGGAGCAAATCTTGAGCCTCGTCCCGAACGTCCGGCTGAACAACGGCGTGGAGATCCCGCAGCTCGGATTCGGAGTGTTCCAGATCAAGCCGGAGGACACCGTCGAAGCGGTCAGCACCGCCCTCGACCTCGGCTACCGGCACATCGACACCGCCCAGATGTACGGCAACGAGAAGCAGGTCGGCGAGGCCATCGCGGCCTCCGGCATCGACCGGTCCGACCTCTTCGTGACCACCAAGCTCAACAACGGCAACCACGCGACCGAGGCGGCCCTGCGATCCCTCGACCAGAGCCTCGCCGACCTCGGCCTCGACCAGGTCGACCTGTTCCTGATCCACTGGCCGCTGCCCACCGTCAGCGACTACGTCGAGACCTGGCGCGCCCTGGAGCGCGCCTACGCCGACGGCAAGGCCCGGTCGATCGGCCTGTCCAACTTCCAGCCGCACCACATCCGCAAGCTGCACGCCGAGACCGAGGTGCGGCCCGCGGTCAACCAGATCGAGCTGCACCCGTACCTGACGCAGGACGAGCTGCGCGCCTTCGACGCCGAGCACCAGATCGCCACCGAGGCCTGGTCGCCGATCGCGCAGGGGGCGGTGCTGGACGATCCGACCATCGGCTCGGTCGCCACCGCCCACGGCAAGACGCCGGCCCAGGCGGTGCTGCGCTGGCACCTGCAGCTGGGCAACATCGTCTTTCCGAAGTCGGTCACCCCGGCGCGGATGCGGGAGAACTTCGAGATCTTCGACTTCGAGCTCACCGACGCCGAGCTGGGCCTGATCTCGGCGCTCAACCGGAACGAGCGCACCGGGCCGGACCCGGAGACCTTCGACTACATCCCGAGCTGACCCGGGCCGCGCTGGAGCTGGCGCCGCACCACGCGGCCCGGGTGGGAACCATGTCCTCACCCGGGCCGCGTGTGCCTCCGCCCGATCAGCTCCGGCCGGGGCCGTTCTTGCGCAGCGCCCGCCGCAGCTGCGCGATCCGCACGCTGCCCGGGATCGCCACCAGCACCATGCCGACCACCGCGGACAGCAGGATGGTGAGCGCCAGCGAGAACTGCCCGTGCCAGCCCAGGAAGTGCAGCGACGCCTTGTGCGAGTTCTGCGCGATGAAGACGATCAGCAGGATCACGAACACCGCGGTGCCGATCAGCCCGACCCAGACCGCGCTGATCCGGCCGGACTTCACCCGGCCCCGTTCGTCGAACCCCGGGGCGGGCGCCCCAGAGGCCGGGACTGCATCGCTGCCGGTCCCCGGACCGGGATCGGGCGCGGTACGGCCGAACGCCTGCCTGGCCGGCTCGTCCAGCCGGCCGGCACCGGGCTGAACCGGAGCGGGCTGATCCTGAGCGGGCGGCTGCGGCGGATCGATCGGATCGGTCATCGCGGCGAGCTCCTCGACGGGGCAGGTCGACGGTGGTTTCGTCTCGCCCTCGACAGTACGCGGAAACCCTTGTGCGGGAGCCGGCGCCGACGTGCGGGTCAGGCCGCGGCAGCCTCCAGCGCGCGGCGGGTCAGCAGCCGCGCCAGGTGCCGGCGATAGTCGGCGTCGGCGTTCAGGTCCTCGATCGGCTCCGTCCCGTCGGCCGCCAGTGCCGCCGCCTCGGCAGCGCTGGCACCGCCGGCCAGGGCCTGCTCCGCTGCGGCGGCCCGCAGCGGCCGGCTGCCCATGTTCGCCAGGGCGATCCGACCACCGACCGTCGCCACCGCGACGATCGCCCAGTCGTTGGCCCGGCGCACGAACTTCTCGTAGTGCCAGCCCCGGCTGCCGGTTCGCGGCACCCGGATCTCCACCAGCATCTCGTCCGGGCGCAGCGCCGTCTCGTAGTAGCCCTGGAAGAACTCGGCCGCCGCGATCTCGCGCCGCCCGTCCGGACCCTGCGCGACGAGCACCGCGTCGCTGGCCAGCACCGCGGCCGGCAGGTCCGCCGCCGGGTCGGCGTGCGCCAGCGAGCCACCGAGCGTGCCGCGGTGCCTGATCTGCGGGTCGCCCACCAGCGATGCCACCCGGGCCAGCAGCGGCGCCTCGGCCCGCAGCAGCTCCGAGGAGGCCAGGTCGCGGTGCCGGGTCAGCGCGCCGACTGCCAGCACATCGCCGTCCGCCCGCAGGTAGGCGCCGTCGGCGAGCCGGCTGACGTCGACCAGCACCGACGGGAACGCCAGCCGCAGCTTCATCATCGGCAGCAGCGAGTGCCCGCCGGCCAGCAGCTTGGCGTCCTCACCGTGCTCGGCGAGCAACGACACCGCGTGCTCCACCGAGGTGGCTCGGACGTAGTCGAACGGCGCGGTAATCATGCGCGCTCCGCAAGGGTAATCATGCTCGCTCCGCAAGGGTGATCATGCCTGCTCCTGGCCGGCGGCGACCCGGGCCGCCCGGACGATGTTGTGGTAGCCGGTGCACCGGCAGAGGTTGCCCTCGATGCCCTCGCGGATCTGCTGTTCGGTCGGGTCGGGGTTCTCGGCCAGCAGCGCCGCCACCGCCATCACCATGCCGGGCGTGCAGAAGCCGCACTGCAGCGCATGCTCGGACCGGAACGCCCGCTGCACCGGGTGCAGCTCGTCGCCCTCGGCGAGGCCCTCCAGCGTGGTCACCGCGCTGCCGTCGCACTGCACCGCGAGCACCGTGCAGGACTTCACCGACTCGCCGTCGATGTGCACCGTGCAGGCGCCGCACGAGGTGGTGTCACAGCCGATGTTCGTGGCCTTCAACCCGCACACGTCGCGCAGGTAGTGGGCCAGCAGCAGGCGCGGCTCGACCTCGTCCCGGCGCGCCTGGCCGTTGACCTCCAGCGAGATCTCCATCAACCGTTCGTCCTTTCCGCACCGGGCGAATCCGTATCGCGGGCGGCCTGGACGGCCCGCCACACCCGCATCGCGCTGGTCGGCATGTCGATGTGCCGGACGCCGAGGTGGGCGACCGCGTCGACGACCGCGTTCTGCACCGCCGGGGTGGAGCCGATGGTGCCCGCCTCGCCGATGCCCTTCGCGCCCAGCGGGTTGTACGAGGTCGGCGTCTCGGTCGTGACGAGCTCGAAGCTGGGCAGCTCGGTCGCCGAGACGATCGGGTAGGTGGCCAACGTGGTGGTCACCGGGTTGCCGTCCGGGTCGTAGCAGACCTCCTCCAGCAGCGCCTGCGCCGCGCCCTGGGCCAGCCCGCCGTGCCGCTGGCCCTCCGCGATGAGCGGGTTGATCACGGTGCCGGCGTCGTCCAGCGCGATCAACCGGCTCAGGCCGGCCTTGCCGGTCTCGACGTCCACCTCGACCACCGCGACGTGCGCCCCGAACGGGTACGTCGCGCCGGGCGCGGAGAACACGGTGCGCACCTTGAGCGGCTCCTCGGCGGCCAGTTCGGCGAAGGTGACCGCCGCGCCGGGCACCCCGCGCACGGCCAGCCCGGCCAGGCCGAGGTCGACGACCAGGTCGTCCGGGTTGGCCTCCAGCCGCTCGGCCGCGCGCGAGCGGGCCACCTCGACCAGTTCGAGCGCCGCCTGCCGGACCGCCGCCCCACCCTGCTGCAGGCTGCGCGAGCCACCGGTGCCGCCGCCGGTCGGCACCAGGTCGGTGTCGCCCCAGCGCACCGTGATCTTCTCGATCGGGATGCCCAGCTGCTCGCTGGCCAGCATCGCCCAGACCGTGCTGTGCCCCTGCCCGTGCGGGGACGTGCCGGTGAGGATGGTGGCGGTGCCGTCCGGGTGCACCTCGACGGTGGCGTTCTCCTTCGGCGGCCCGGACTCGTCGCCGCCGCCGGTGATCTCGACGTAGACCGACAGCCCGATGCCCAGCTGCCGGGCGTCGCCACGCTCCCGGCGGGCGGCCTGCTCGGCCCGCAGCGCCGGGTAGTCGGCCGCGGCCAGCACCCTCTCCAGCGCCATCGGGTAGTCACCGGAGTCGTACTGCGCGCCGCCCTTGCTGGTGAACGGCTCGGTGAACGGTGCCAGCAGGTTGCGCCGGCGCACCTCGGCCGGGTCCAGCCCGACCTCGGCCGCGAACAGGTCCATCGCGCGCTCGATGGCCGCGGTGGCCTCGGGCCGGCCGGCGCCGCGGTAGGCACCGACCGGGGTGGTGGTGGTGACGACGCTGACGAACGAGGTCTGCAGGTGCTCGATGTCGTAGACGCCGGGCGCCATCAGCGCGGTCAGGGTGGGCAGCAGCGCGCCGAACCGCGGGTAGGCGCCGCTGTCCTGCACGACGTGCAGCCGGTAGGCGCGCACCCGGCCGTCGCGGTCGCCGCCGATGGTCACGGTCTGCAGCTGGGCCCGGCCGTGGGTCATCCCGACCATGTTCTCCGAGCGGGTCTCCACCCAGGTGACCGGGCGGTCCAGCTCGCGGGCCAGCCAGCACAGCAGGCCGTGCTCGGGGTCCGCCCCGAACTTGGCGCCGAACGCGCCGCCGACCGCGGGCGTGATCACCCGCACCCGGTCCTTGTCCAGGCCGAGCATGGTGGCCAGCCGGGACTGGGTGCCCTGCGCGCCCTGGTTCGGGATCCACGCGGTCAGCCGGCCGTCCTCGCCCCAGGCCGCGGCACCGGCCCGCACCTCCAGCGGGGCGACGGCGACCCGCTGGTTGACGATGTCGCGGGAGACCACCACCTCGCAGCCGGCGAAGATGTCCGCCGCGTCCGCGTCACCGCGCTGCAGGCAGATGTTGTCGCCCACCTCGGGGAAGAGCACCGTCTCGCCGGCCAGCGCGTCGGCCAGCTCGATCACCGCCGGCAGCGGCTCGTAGTCCACCTCGACCAGCTCGGCGACGTCCTCGCCGGCATACCGCCCGTCGGTGAGCACCGCGACCACCGGCTCGCCGACGTAGCGCACCGTGCCGTCGGCCAGCAGCGGCTGCCCCATGCCGGCCGGGTAGGACGACAGCATCGGCTGCTGCTCCGGCACGCCCGCCAGGTCGGCCGCGGTGAACGCCGCGACGAAACCGTCGGCCGCGCGGGCCGCGGCCAGGTCGATGCCGATGACGCGCGCGTGGGCGATCGGCGAGCGGACGAAGCTCAGCCGGAGCGCGCCGGCCAGCCGCTCGTCGACCAGGTCCTCGGTGTAGGTGGCACCCCGGGTGAGGAACTCCGGATCCTCCAGCCGCTGCACCCGGGTGCCCAGGATGCTGCCCGGCTTGATTTCACTCGTCGTCATCGGGCTGTTCCCCGACGCGGTAGCTGGTGCGCACGGCGGTCGGCCATCGGCACTCCCCCAGAGTTGGACGTCGCAACCCACCCTAGCCCTGCGCGCCGACAGCGCCGCGCCACCCGCGGTGCGGGTCAGCCGTGGCTGCGGCCGGGCAGCGCGCGCCGGCCGGCCCAGACCAGCAGCAGCCCGATCCCGAGGTAGAGCGGATGGAAGAGGGAGAACTCCTCGATCACCACCAGCTCGACCACGATCCAGCCGGCCAGAAGCGTCCCGGCGACCACCGCGGCGGCGTCGGCCCACCGGTCACCGCGCACGGCCAGCACACCGAGCACCGTGCCCGGCAGCCCGACCACCGCCAGCAGCGCGAGCCCGGCGGCCACCGGGCTGGCCCACGGCAGCCGGGCGGTGATCACCGGCCCGGCGTCGAGCAGGCCGGTCAGCAGCCCCAGGGCGCCGCCGAGCGCGGTCAGGGCGACGAACGCGGCCAGCATCGCCAGCAGCGGCCGCCGGTGCCGCCGCCCCCCGGCCGGCGGCGCGGGCCGGGCCGGGTGCAGGACCGAGCCGGCCATCGGTGGACCTCCCTCCGTTCGGCCCCGGTCGGCGGCGGGTCACCGCGACCGGTGATAGATCCAGGCGCCGAGCGGCGCGAACACCGCCACGATGCCGAGGTACCACAGCAGCGCCTGCCAGACGTAGGTCGCGGTCGGGCCGCCGAGCACCGTGGCCCGCACCGCCGACGCGGTCACCGAGACCGGCTGGTGCTCGGCGAAGCCCTGCAGCCAGCTGGGCATGGTGGCCACCGGGATGAAGGCGGACGAGGCGAAGACCAGCGGCGCCAGCACCGGGAACGCGGCGGCCTGGGCACTCTCCGGGTCACCGACGGCCATGCCGACCACGGCGAAGATCCAGGACATCGCATAGCCGAACAGCAGCACCAGCAGCATGCCGCCGAGGAACGGCCCCAGCCCGTTGTGGATGCGGAAGCCGACCGCGACGCCGACCACGACCATCAGGCTGACCACGAACAGGTTGCGGATCAGGTCGGCGACGGTCCGCCCGGTCAGCACCGCGAACCGGGCCATCGGCAGCGACCGGAACCGTTCCAGCAGCCCGGTCTGCAGGTCGGTGGCGAGGCCGATCGCGGTGTTCATCGCGCCGAACACCGCCACCTGCACGAACACGCCCGGCATCAGGTAGTCCACGTACGGCACACCCGGCACGCTGGTGGCCGCCACCCCGGCGAAGACGTAGCGGAAGAGCAGCACGAACACCAGCGGCTGGACGGTGGAGAACACCAGCAGCCGGGGCACCCGGCGCAGCACGGTGAGGTTGCGCCAGGTGATCGCCGCGACGTCGCGGGCCGGGG
>DATJNU010000140.1:0-26458 GCA_035507775.1 Jatrophihabitans sp. | reverse complement strand
CGGCCCGGGCCGGTGTTCGCGCTGATGGTGGCGGTGGTGACGGCCAGCACGAGGGCGGCGCCGACCTGGTAGCCGGTCTGCAGGATGCCCGCTGCCAGGCCCTGCTCCTCGTCGGCCACCCCGCTGGTGGCCTGCACGTAGGAACCGGTGAAGGAGAACGGGAAGGCGATGCCGATCAGCAGCATGCTCGGCAGCACGAAGACCGCGTAGGAGGAGTTGAGCCCGATCCGGCCGAAGATCAGGTAGGCCAGCGTGTAGGCGACGAAGCCGATCACGATCATCCACTTGACGCCCAGCATGCCGATGAACTTGCCGGCGCGCGGTGCGAGGAAGCCGATCAGCAGGCCGCACGGCAGGAAGCCGAGCGCCATCTCCAGCGGGCTCCAGCCGCGCAGGTGCTGCAGGTACAGCGCCCCGACGAACTGGAAGCTCATGTACGTGCCGAGGATGGCCGCGGCGAACAGCGCGGCGCCGACCAGGCCACCGTTGCGCAGGAACGACAGCCGGATCAGCGGCTGCGCGACGGTCCGCTCGGTGATCACGAAGGCGATCAGCAGCACCGCGGCCACCACGAACATGGCCAGCGTGCTGGCCGCGCCCCAGCCCCGGGTGGGCGCCTCGACCACCGCGTACACCAGCAGCAGCATCGCGCCGGTGATGAACATCGCGCCGAGCAGGTCGATCCTGGGACGCGGGCCGGGCGCGGTGCCGACGGCCGGAACGAAGGTCAGCGCACCGGCCAGGATCAGCAGCGCCGCCACCACCGGCAGGAAGAACGTCCACCGCCAGCCGATCTGGGTCAGCAGGCCGCCGGCGATCAGGCCGAGGGAGAACCCGGTCGCGCCGCAGGCGGTGTAGATGCCGACCGCGCGGTTGCGCTGCGGCCCCTCGGCGAAGGTGGTCACCACGATCGCCAGGCCGGCGGGCGCGGTGAAGGCGGCGGCAACGCCCATCACGAACCGGGCGGTGATCACCCAGGCGCCGTCCTGGGCCAGGCCGCCGGCCAGCGAGGCCAGGGCGAAGACGGTCACGCCGGTGAGCAGCAGCCGGCGCCGGCCGACGATGTCGGCCATCCGGCCACCCAGCAGCAGGAAGCCGCCGAAGCCGAGCACGTACGCGCTCACCACCCACTGCACCGCGGAGGTGGACATGCCGAGATCACTCTGGATCGGCGGCACGGCGATGCCGACCATCGCGTTGTCCAGCGCGTCGAGGAACATCGCGCCGCACAGGACGATCAGCATCGCCCACATGCGGCCGGTCCAGGCCGCCGGTGGGGCCGCCTCGACCTCGGCCACGGCCTCCACGACCGGATCGTTGGATTGGGTTGTTGACATCTTTCCTCGCTCCGGGCCGCGGCCCTGTTCTTGACCTGTGGTTCAACAATGGGGGTGTGCCGGAACCGGACCCTCGGCCTGAGGGCCGGTCCCGTCAGATGTTCTCGATGGCCGACTCGATGACGGCCCTGATGCTGTCCTGGTTCGCGCTGCCGCGGCCGAGCACCCGCAGGCCGATCATGGTGCACTGCAGCATGTCGGCCAGCGCGTCGAGATCCTGCTCGGTCTCGACCTCGCCGGCCCGGGCGCCCTCGGCCAGCACCTCGCGCAGCGCGGTCCGGGTCCGCGCGATCGAGTCCCAGACCACGGTGCTGGCCTCGGCGTCGGACAGGCCCCGCTCGGTCGCGGTGTTGACGATCAGGCAGCCCGGCCGCGCCGGGTCCGCCTGATCGGCGGCGGCCGCGGCCTCGAACACCCGGCGTATCCGGTCCCGGACCGGGCCCGGCTGGTCGAGCAACTGCTGGAACTCGGCGTACTCCTCGGCCGCGTACCGGTTGAGGCAGGCCATGAAGAGCTCGTGCTTGGTGCCGAAGGCGTGGTAGAGACTGCCCTTTCCGACGCCGACCGCGTCGGCCAGCAGCGTCGGGCTCGACGCGGCGTAGCCGTATGCCTGAAACACCCGGGTGGCAGCCCGAATCGCCTCATCGGGGTCAAACGTCTTAGGTCGTCCCACGTCAGGATCCTTCAGCTCAGCGCGATTCTCGTCAACTGCCCGGCACCAGGCCGACGCTGAACGCGTTGGACAGCTGGCCGCCCAGCATCAGCGCGCCGGCCGACTGCAGCACCTCGTCCTGGGCGATCACATGCTGGCGCATCACGGTGACATCGGCCAGCCAGCCCGCCAGCGGCGAGCTGTGGCGCACCGCCTGGGTGGCGACCAGGTCGGTGAGGTCGTTCAGGACCCGGCTGGCCACCCGGAACGAGTGCACCCGGGCCAGCACCGGCCAGGCCCGCTGCTCCGGGGTGAGCTCGGCACCCGAGTTCATCAGCTCCCACTGCTCGTTGAGGCCGTGGTAGACGGCCCGGCGGATCATGTCCAGGCGCGCCTCGGCGTCCGCGATCGCCATCTGCACCCGGTAGCTGTCCTTCCACTCCGTGCCGGTGGCCCGGTCGATCCGGCCCGGAGCGAGGCTCTTGACGTGGTCGATGGCCGCCCGAGCCACACCCAGCGGGACGCCGGGCATGTTGCGCAGGATGGTCTCCGGCGTCGCCATCGGGCCCGGGTTGCGCGGGTTGCCGAAGCTGAAGCTGCGCTCGTCCGGCACGAAGACCGAGTCGAGCTTGTAGTCGTGGCTGCCAGAGCCGGCCAGGCCGATCACGTTCCAGGTGTCGAGCAGGGTCACCTCCTCGCGCGGCAGGATCATGATCCGCCACAGGAAGGGAAGCCCGTTCGGGCCGGGCACCAGCTCGCCGTTCTCGTAGACCCGGCAGCCGGCGACCACCCAGTCGGCGTGGGTGATGCCGCTGCCGAACGGCCACTGGCCGGTCACCCGGTAGCCGCCGGGCACCTTGTCGGCCCGGCCCACCGGCAGGATCAGGCCGGCGGTAACCGTGTCCAGGTTCGGGAACATCCGGTCGGCGACCTCTTCGGCCAGGAACTCCGCGTAGAGCGGGGTGTCCATGCCGATCATCGCGCACCAGCCGGCCGAGGCGTCACCCTGCGAGAGGATCTCGATGACCTCGGTCTGCTCCATCGAGTTCAGGCCGGGGCCGCCGGCCGAGACCGGGAAGCCCATCCGGAACACCCCGGTGGATCGCAGGATGTCGACCACCTCGCCCGGCAGCCGGCGGGCCTCGGTGATCCGCGGCGTCCATTCGCGCAGCAGCGGCGCGGCCGCACGGGCCCGGCGGATCACCTCCTCATAGGTGGTCGGCGCCTCTCCGGCGGTCCGTTCGATCATGACGGTCATGGCGTGGTCGTCCTTCCTGCGTAGCGGCCCGGCGCGATCACGCCAGTGGGATCGAGTGCGGTGCGGACCCGATCGACGAGTCCCCGAACTGCCGGGTCCACCAGGTCGGCGAAGTCACCCGCCTGGTCGATGCCCAGGCGGTACGGCAGGTAGCCGCGGTCGGCGAGGTCGGCGCGCAGCGCGTCCAGCGTCCGGTAGGCCGCGGCCCGGGACTCGTCGGTGCGGTCGAAGCGGACGGTCACCACGCAGTCGATGACGTCGGGCTCGATCGCGTTGAAGGTGACCCCGCACCGGGCCTCGCCCACCGCGTGGATCAGGTCCGCGACGGCGCGGATGTCCTGGCCGGTGAACGGGATCAGCGGCAGGTACATGAGGAAGCCGATGCGCGAGTCGATCTCGGCGACCGGCACGCCCATCTTGGCGGTGAACAGCTTGTCGGAGGGGTCCGGATCGCCGAGGTAGGACTCGGTGACCCGGGTGTCGAGGTCGCGCTGCTCGGCGGTGCGGCCGGCCTGGCGGCCGAGGTCGACGTCGTCGAAGTGGCCGCAGGCCAGGGCCTGGTCGATCAGCAGCCGGCTGACCGCCTCGACGTAGGGCGCCGGCCCGTCGACCACCACGTGCGCCAGGTAGCTGTCCGACCGCGCTCCGTAGGGCACCGCCGCAGCGGGGTTGTAGACCTTGACCACGCCGCTGCACAGCCCCTGCGAGACCCAGCGGTGCACCTCGTCCATCGCCTGTTCCAGCCGGCCGGCGGGAACCCCGAACTGCACCAGCCGGGACGACTCCGGGCGCGGCAGCAGCCGGACCACCGCGGCCGTCACCACGCCGAGGTTCGACTGCACGAAGGCCGGCAGCAGGTCCGGCCCGAGGCCGTGCCGGTACACCGCCGACCGGCCGCCCTCCGGCCACCAGCCGAGCCGGACGGTCTCACCGCCGGGCAGCACGACCTCCAGCCCGAGCACGTCCTCGGTGCGCTGGTGCCGCAGGCCGACACCGCGATCCATCAGGTTGCCGATCACGCTGGTGTGCGCCGAGGAGACGGTGACGTTGAGCATCCGCTCGGTGCCGTCCAGGGCCGCAGCCAGCTCGGCCTGGGTCACCCCGGGTTCGATCACCGCGAAACCGCGGCCGGTGTCCAGCGCCCGGATCAGTCGCAGATCGGCCAGGTCCAGCGCGGTCACCGGCCCGAGCGCCGGCAGCCGCGAGCCCATCCCCCAGCTGCGCCCGGTGCTGTAGGCATGCACCGGCGGCACCGTGCCGATCTCGGCGGCCAGCCGCAACACCCCGGCGACCTGGGCGGCCGTCCGCGGCCTGGCGAGCACCGGCACCGGCCGGACCGGCGACATGCTCGCGGTCTGCGCGATCAGGTCGTACGCGCCGGCCACCACCCGGTCCGGCCCGAGGATCTCGGAGAGGCCGGCGACCCACTCCTGCTGGGCCACCGGACGGGTCTCGACCTGCGTCACGTTCGTCCTCTTCTCGTCGCGGCCGGTTCTCGTCGCGGCCGGCCGGGTCACGGCCGCGCCTGGCAGCTCAGGCCGCACGGAACCGGCCGTTCAGGAACAGCAGCGGGGGCCGGCCGGCGACCTGCTGGGTGTCGAGCACCTCGCCGATCACGACCACGTGGTCGCCCGCCTCGACGCAGCGGAACAGCTCGCACTCCAGCCAGGTCTTGCCGCCCATCACCAGCGCGCCGGTGCGCGGCGCCTCGACCAGGCCCAGGCAGGCCATCGCCGCGGCCCGGGCGGTGCGCTCCTGCGCGAACTGCACGGCGATGTCGTCGCCGCAGACGTCCAGGATCGAGATGCCCCAGACCTGGGAGGACTGCAGGTCGGCCAGGAACGCCGAATCGCGCTTCAGGCAGATCGACACCAGCGGCGGCGACAGCGAGACCGAGGTGAACGAGTTCACCGTCACCGCGTCGTGCTGGCGGCCGTCCGTGGTCTCGCGGTACGTGGTGGCCAGGCACACCCCGGTGGCGTAGGAGCGCATCACCTCGCGCAGGGCAGCGCCCGACACCGGTGAGGCGGCGGTCACCGGCACTGCGGGAGTCGACGGTTGCACGGTGGCAGACTGCCATCGCCGCGCGCCGCCGAGTTGTGCATCCGCGCACGTACCGTGACGGGTACGCGCATCCGGTCGGCGGCTGCCGGACGGCCTCGGCAGGCTGGAGCGTGTCCGGGCCGGACGAGGCCGGCCGGTGCGACGGTGTGGGAGCTGAGGATGGCGCTGGATCTGGACCGGGTGCGCGAGCTGGCGCGCAAGGAGGACTGGCTGGCGATCCTGGTCACCCGGCGGCCCGACGGCCAGTCCTCGGTGTCGCTGGTGAACGTCGGCATCGTCGAGCACCCGGGGACCGGCCGGCAGGTGCTCGGGCTGGTCTCGCGCGGCAACACCGCCAAGCTCCGCAACCTGCGGGCCGACCCCGGCGCCACGCTGATCTTCCGCTCCGGCTGGGACTGGGTCTCGGTGAACGGCACCGCGGAGATCGCCGGGCCGGACGACCCGCACCCCCACGTGCCGGCCGCCGAGCTCCCGGCCCTGCTGCGCGGCATCTATGCCGCCGCCGGCGGCACCCATTCGGACCTCGCCGAGTACGACCGCGAGATGGTCGCCGACCGCCGGGCGGCGGTGCTGGTCACGCCGCGGCGCTTCACCTCGAACCCGACCCCGCACGATCGGGAGGACTGACCCGATCGGCCCCGGCCGCGGCCGGGGCCGATCGGCACGACCGCCCGCGTCCCGCACGGTATGCGCGAATACGCCAAAACCATGACGCAGTCTGCATATGGCGTATTCAGCCTGATCCGTAGCCTGCCGAGTAACTCGTAATCGGCAATCCGTCTGCGGGCAGCTGAAGTGGAGAAGATCGAGTGACTCGTGTCTCTCTGGCGATCATCGGGGCCGGCGCTTCGGCGGTCGCCCTGCTGCACGCCCTCGATGCCCGGGACGATCTCGAGCCCGGCGACCTGGCCGTCTACGATCCCGCACCGCATTTCTGGCGGGGCCGCGCCTACCAGCCGGACGATGACTGCGTCCGGGTGAATTCGGTGCCGACGGATATGTCGGTCGTGCCTGGCGACACCGCGCACCTGACGAACTGGCTGCAGGCTCGCGAGATCATGCTCGGCACCGCGACCTTCGTCGACGAGCTGTCCGGCAGCGTGTTCGCGCCCCGGGCCGTCTACGGCGACTATCTGGAGCAGGCCGCCCGGCAGGCTCTCCTCTCACTCGGCCGGCGCGGCTGGCGCTTCGACCTGATCCGCGAGCGGGTCACCGGCATCGCACCGGCCGCGGACGGGCTGATGCTGAGCACCGCCACCGGCGCCCGCACCGTCGACTACGCGGTGCTGGCCACGGGCGCCGGACAGCCCACCGACGTCTACGGCCTCACCGGTGCGCCCGGGTTCGTCGCCGACCCGTACCCGGTGGGCCGGATCCTCTTCGGGCTGCCCCCGGAGGCGTCGGTGCTGGTGATCGGCACCGGCCTGACCGCGGTGGACGTCGCCCTCGGCCTGCGCGCCAAGCGGCACCGCGGCCCGATCCGGCTGGCCTCGCGGTCGGGCTCGCTGCCCGGCGTCCGGCAGGCCGCGGCGCCGCTGGAGCTGCGCCACTTCACCACGCCCGGGCTCAACCGGCTCCGGCAGCGGGCCGGCGGGCTCACGGTCGCCGCGGTCGTCGGGCTGATGCGGCAGGAGCTCGCGCACCACGGCGAGGACCCGGTCGCCCTGCTGGAGGAGATCCTCGGCCTGCGCGAGGAGGGCGCCGTCGAGCGGCTGCGCCGGCACCTCGGCCAGGTGCACGACAGCTCGGTGGCGCTCCGGCTGCTGCAGCAGGCGGTGCCGGAGGTCGGGCCGGACATCTGGCCGTACCTGGCCGGCCACGAGCAGGACGGCCTGCTCCGCGCGCACTACCGGACCATCATGAGCCTCTGCTGCCCGATGCCGCCGGCCAGCGCGCGGGCGCTGCTGGAACTGGCCGACCGCGGCCAGCTGACGGTCGACAGCGACCTGCAGTCGGTGCTGCCCGGCAGCCGCGGCTTCGAGGTCACGGTCGCCGGCCGGACGAGCCACGCCGACGTCGTGGTGAGTGCGGTGAACGCCCGGGTGCGAGGCTTCTCCCCCGGTGCCGCCAGCCTGCTCGGCTCGCTGTCCGGCCAGGCGCTGGCCACCAGCCATCATCGCGGCGGGCTGGTCACCCGCCGCGCGGACAGCCGGGCCGAGCGGCCGGACCGGCAGCCGTCGCGGCTCTACGCCCTCGGCGACCCGGCGTCCGGCTCGCTGTTCTTCACCTTCGGCGTGCAGTCGCTGGTCGACCGCGCGGTCGACATCGCGCGCGACCTGGCGCTGCGGACCACCTTCGAGATCACCGCAGCCGGGCGCTCCGGTGCGGCCACCGTCATCGACACCCAAGGAGCCCCGGCATGACCACCACCCACCCGGCAGAGCAGGCCTTCCTGGCCGACACGCACACCGGCCTGCCGCTGCCGTCGGCCCCGGTCTTCGCCACCCACGCCGAGGAACGCGCGCACCGCAAGCTGCGGCTGACCGCCGCGCTGCGGATCTTCGGCAAGCAGGGCTTCGGCGAGGGCATCTCCGGGCACATCTCGGTGCGCGATCCCGAGCACCGGGACCGGTTCTGGGTGAATCCGTTCGGCGTCTCGTTCAACCTGGTCACCGTCGAGGACCTGATCTGCGTGGACAGTGACGGGGTGGTGGTCGAGGGCCGGCACCGGGTCAACCCGAGCGCCTTCGTCATCCACTCGGCCATCCACGAGCAGCACCCGAACGCCGAGGCCGCCGCACACGCGCACACGGTCAACTCCCGTGCCCTCGGCGCGCTGGAGCGGCTGCTGGACCCACTCGACCAGGAGTCGGCCGCCTTCTACCGGGACCAGGTGCTCTACACCGACTACGAGGGCCCGTCGGTGACCGTGGCGCAGGGCGCCGACATCGCGCGCCAGCTCGGCGACGCCAAGGCGATCCTGCTCAAGCACCACGGGCTGATCACGGTCGGGGCCACCCTGGAGGAGTCGATCCACTGGTTCCTGACCTTCGACAGCTGCGCCGAGGTGCAGCTCGCCGCACTGGCCGCCGGCACCCCGGTGCCGATGTCGGAACGGCAGGCACTGTCGGCCAAGGACGGTTTCGGGGACCGGCAGCTGGCCTGGTTCAGCTTCCAGCTGCACTACGACGAGCTGGCGGCCGAGCACCCCGAGCTGTTCGCCGGCCGCGGCTGAGACCGGGACCGCACCTCCCGCGGCGACACGGATTGCGAAATGTGCGCCCGTGGCCGCGAACCGCACCTGCGCAAAGCGCGTGATTTGTCATAATGACGCGGATCAGCTGGCGACCACGGGGGATGTGCTCGTTGGCCTCACGTCGAGGGGAGCTCCGGTGCAACGTCAGCCGCGTAGGTCGGCGGAGCCGCTCGCCCAGTGGTCCAGCCTGGTGAACGAATGGTGCGGGCCGATGGAGATCACGGCGGACCGCCGCACCTTCGCCAACGGGATCCTGTCCGTCCAGGAGTACGGCCGAGTCCGGGTCTCGATCATCCAGGCCGACGCGCACACGGCCACCCACCGGCCGACCAGCTCGGCCCAGCCGGACAAGATCTACCTCTTCATGCCGCTGGAGGGTGAATTCACGCTGCGTGAGTTCGCCGGCGAGGTGCACGTCGGCCCGCGCGAGCTGATCATGGTCGACACCGCGCGGCCGTACCGGATGCGAGTGGACGCCCCGATCCGGTTCATGGCCGTCCGGGTCCCGCACCTGCTCGTCGGGCTCTCGCCGAACTGCACCCAGGCGCTGTCCGGCACCGTCTGGAGTGGCCAGACCGGAGTGCCTGCGATGGTCGCCTCGGCACTGCACGCGATCGCCGGCCACATGGACGCGCCGAAGGGCGTCGCGGCCGAAAGCATGGGCCTGACCGTGGCCGGCCTGCTCACCTCGCTGTTCGCCGAGCGACTGCAGGCCGCCAAGACCGACGGCCGCAGCGCCCGGCAGCTGCAGTTCATCAGCATGCAGGCCTACCTGCGCGATCACCTGAGCGATCCCAGCCTCAGCCCACTGAGCGTCGCCAAGCACTTCCGGGTCTCGCTGCGGTACCTGCAGCTGCTCTTCGCCGAGCACGACCAGTCGCCGGCCCGCTGGATCCGCACCGAGCGGCTGGAACGGTGCCGGGCCGACCTGCTCAACCCGACCTTCGCGAACCTGACGGTCGCCGCGATCGGCGAACGCTGGGGGTTCTACGGCGCCTCGCACTTCACCCGGATGTTCCGCGAACACTTCGGCGAGCCGCCGAGCGCGGTGCGGGGCGGTCGCGACCAGGATGACAGCAGCGACGAGTCGCGGCTGCTCCACACCGGCTGATCCGCCGGCCGGGCCGGGCACCCCCGCTCAAGGACCGGACGCAGGTCAGCGACGACACCAGGCGCCGGTAGCCACGCAGGCGACACCACAGACAGGAAACAACGAGGGCCTCCGGCGCGCCGGAGGCCCTCGTTCCACTTGTAGCCCCGAAGGGATTCGAACCCTCGCTACCGCCGTGAGAGGGCGGCGTCCTAGGCCGCTAGACGACGGGGCCCTAGGTGATCCGACCGCGGCCGGATCGCTACTGCACTGCTGGTAAATCTGCACTGCGCTGGGGTACCAGGACTCGAACCTAGACTAACTGAACCAGAATCAGTTGGGCTGCCAATTACCCCATACCCCACTGCGACCCGGCCGTCATGGCGTTGACCGAACCGAGGAGTGACTCTACCGGACGACCCGGCGGGACTCGAAATCGGGGGTCCTACCCCTTTGCCCGCACCGGGTTCACCAGCTCCCCGATGCCGTCGATGGCCACCGTGACGGTGTCGCCGTCGACGATCCGGCCGACCCCCTCGGGCGTGCCGGTGAGGATCACGTCACCTGGCACCAGTGTCATCACGTGCGACATGAACGACACGATGGTCGGCACGTCGAAGATCATGTCCCTGGTGTTGCCGTCCTGCGTCGTGCGGTCGTTGACCAGACAGCGCACCCGCACCGCGGACGGGTCGAAGCTCGTCTCGATCCACGGGCCGATCGGGCAGAACGAGTCGTAGCCCTTGGCCCGGGTGAACTGCACGTCGGCGCGCTGCTGGTCGCGGGCGGTCACGTCGTTGGCGCAGGTGTAGCCGAACACGACGTCCAGGGCACGCTCGCGCGGGACGTCCTTGGCCACCCGGCCGATCACCAGGGCCAGCTCGGCCTCGTGCTCGACCTGGTCGGAATCCGGCGGCAGCCGCACCACGTCCTGGGTTCCGATCACCGAGGTCGACGGCTTGAGGAAGATCAGCGGTCGCTCCGGCACGTCGTTGCCGAGCTCGGCGGCGTGCGCGGCGTAGTTGCGGCCCACCGCGATCACCTTGCTGGGCAGGATCGGCGCCAGCAGCCGGACATCGGTGAGGGCGAACCGGTCGCCGGTGAACTCGATCGGGCCCATCGGATGGTCCTTGATCGCAGCCACCGTGAGCGATTCGAACGGCGGGTTGGCGCCCGCCTCGGTCGGTCCCTCGACGACCCCCCAGGAGATGCCGCCGCCTGCTACAAATCTCGCGATACGCACCCCTGAGAGGCTACCGGTCGGCGGGGACGGCCGGTCGGTACCGGATACTGGAGACATGCAGCCCAGCGAGCTCAGCCGGATCCCGGCCCGGCACCGCCAGCACCTGGCCCTGCTGATCGCACCGGTGGCAGTCGTGCTGCTGCTGGCCGGCGTGCTGCTGGCCTGGCGGGCGGGCTCGCCGGCCGGGCACGTCGCCGGCGTCCTGGTGGCACTCTGCGCGAGCGGGTTGCTGGCCGTCGCGCACGGCCTGTTCTGGTCGGCCCGGGCGGACGTGCGCGAGCAGCGGCTGGACGAGGCGATCCTGGCCACCGCCGGTCCCTGCGGCGGGGAGTGCGGCAGCTGTGACACCGACTGCGCCGTGAAGGCCCTCCCCCGCGCCTGACGCCGCCCCGAACGGCACCATCTGGACATACCCCGCGATTGGCTGCAGGATCGTGCCAGCCCGCGCCCGCGTGCCAGCCCGGCCCGGGTTCCAGGAAGGTCCCGCGTTCCAGGACGGTCCGCGGCCGATGAGGGAGTCCCGCGTCCGATGATGAGCCACCGACCCGGCCCGGCGGTCGAGATCCGCCGGCTCGACACCGACGCCGGGCCCGTCCCGGTGCTCGTCGAGCTGGGCGAACCGGCCGCCGGCGAGCCGCGCCTCGGCCCGAGCATCGGCGAATACCCGGTGTACGACACGGCGCTCTACGCCACGATGACCCAGGACGCCGCCCGCAACGAGCTGTTCCGGGCGGCCCTGGCCGCGCTCTGCCCGGGCCGCCGGGTGCTCGACCTGGGCACCGGCGCCGACCTGCTCTGGGCGGTCGAGAGCCACCGGGCCGGCGCCCGTCACGTGGACGCGGTCGAGGTCATCGAGCAGAGCTACCGCGCGGCCGACCGGGTGCGGGCCGGCCTCGCCCATCCGGCCGCGATCACCCTGCACCACGGCACGTCGACCGAACTCGCCCTGCCCGACCGGGTGGACGTCTGCGTCGGCGAGGTGATCGGCTCGCTGGCCGGCGCGGAGGGGGCCGCCGCGGTGATGGCCGACGTCCGCGAGCGGCTGCTCACCGCCGACGGCGTGATCGTCCCGCACCGCGCGGTCTCGCTGGCCGCCGGCGCGTCGCTGCGCCAGCTGCTCGGCGGCCGGACGATCGCCTTCGCCCCGAGCACCGTGCCCTACCTGGCCGGCGTGTTCGCCGCCGGCGGCGGCCCGCACGACGTCCGGCTGCGGGTCACCGATCCGGCCGCGGCCGCCCTGCTCACCGACCATGCCGAGGTGGAATCCCTCGACTTCAACGGCAACCTGCGCACCACCCAGGAGCATGAGGTGAGCCTGACGGTGCGGCGGCCGGGGGTGCTCGACGGCCTACTGACCTGGCTGCGGCTGTGGTGCGTGGCCGGCGGCCCGGAGCTCGACGCGCTGGCCACCCGCACGAACTGGGCGTCGGTGTTCTTCCCTTTGTTCGACGAGGAGATCGCGGTCGCGGTGGGTGACCGGCTCGACGTCCGGCTGCACGTCCGGCCGGGCGAGGACGGCCTGCACCCGGACTACCTCGTCACCGCCCGGCTGACCACCGCCGCCGGGACCCACGAGGGCCGGCTGGCCTCCCGGCACCGCGGTTCGGCCTTCCGCGCCAGCCGCATCCACCGGGACCTGTTCCCCGTCGAGTGACACCGCGGGTCCCCTCGACGGACGTCGTGGCGTGCCCCGGCCCGCCACCGGCTCCCGGCGCCGGATCATCAAACAGGCTATTGTTCTCTTAACCACCAATAGCTAAATTGGCGCAATGGACGCCAGCAGCGCGGACCCAACCCTCCTCATCGCGAACAGCCGGACGGTCGAGATGGTCGGCGACCTGACCGCTCTCGACCCCGCCGAACGGCTGGCCGGCGGCCACTCGGCACTGCGCATGCTCTGGTTCGCCGGCACCGGCGACGCGGTCGTGCTGCCGTTCCGACCGTCCGAGGCGTACCTGGCCTACGTCACCGCACTGACCGGCACCGATCCCGCGTCGCTGGCGATCCTGATCCCCCCGCACGACCGGCTCGGCGGCGAGCTGGTGACCCCGGACCGGACCGCGGACACCGGCTTCCGCGAGCGGGTGCGCACGGTGGTCGCCGAACGCGGCATCGATCGAGTATCGGCCGTGTTCACCGACGTATCCGTCACCCAGCTGGCCGAGGCGGTGGGGCTCTCGGTGTCCGGGCACGCCTTCCACGCCCAGGGCGGCGCCGCCCTGGTCAACAGCAAGGCCGGCTTCCGGGCGATCGCCTCCGGAGCCGGGGCGCCGATCGCCGCCGGCCTGTGCACCGGCTATCGGGCCGAGGCGCGCGACCTGATCGGCCGGATGTTCGGCGCCGGCCACGCGGTGATCCTCAAGCGCGAGTTCACCGGTGGCGGGCTGGGCAACGAGATCCTCAGTCCGGTGCCGGGCGTCCGGGTGGCCGGTGCACCGCAGGACGTCGTGCTGCCCGACCCGGCGGCCTTGGACGACTACCTCGGCCGCCGCTGGGACTGGCTCAGCGCGGGCGGCCGCAACCGGGTGGTGGTCGAGCAGTACCTGGCCGGCTGCGACACCGTCTATGCCGAGTACCTGGTCGGCGAGGCCGGCGCCGAACCGATCGGCTTCGGTGAGCTGCTGATGGCGCCGGTGGCCGTCGGCCAGGTGGTGCACGGCCCGACCGTGACCCCTCGGGTGCGCGCGGACCTGCTCGCCGCCGGCCGGCCGCTGCTCGCCGCGCTGCACGCGATCGGTTACCGAGGCGTGCTGAGCACCGACTGCGTGCTCACCCCGGCCGGCGACGTCGTCATCACCGAGACCAACGGCCGGATCAGCGGCTCCACCCACCTGCACGTCTCGATCGAGGCCCGGGTGCTCGCGCCCGAGCACCGCGGCCGGCGGGTGCTGGTGGAGCGCTTCGGCCTGCCGGTGCCCTCGTTCGGCGCTGCTGCCGAGCGCCTGGCCGCGACCGGGCTGGGCTTCGACCGGCGCACCGGCACCGGGGTGCTGCTCACCAGCGACCTGGCGCCGGACGGCACCGTCAGCTACTGCCTGGTGGCCGCCGACCTGCCCGCCACGCTGGCGATGCGGGAACGGCTGGCCGGCCTGTTCGCGCGCCCGGCCGGGCGCGAGCAAACCGGCCCGGTGCCGACCGACCTGCTCAAGGAGGGCTGAGATGTACAGCCGCTACGGCCGCTCGACGCTCTGCACGCCCGCGATCGCGGTGGACCGGTACGCCCGCTGCCACCGGTCCGGCGCCGACATCTGCCTGGTGGACCTGGAGGATTCCGTCCCGCCGGACCGCAAGGCACAGGCCCGGCAGCTGGCCGCCGGGTTCTTCGGCCCCGACGCCGGGCCGGTGCGCTGCGCGATCCGGGTCAACACCGTCACCGAACCGGACGGCCTGCGTGACCTGCTGGCCGTGCGCGACTACCCGGTGCCACCCGGCATCGTGCTGGTGCCGAAGGTCGAATCGCCCCGCGACCTCGAGATCGTGGAGTCGGTGCTGCGCCCCGGCTGCCCGCAACTGGAGCTGCTCGCGGTCATCGAGACGCCCCGCGGGCTGGACCGGTCCGACGTCATCGCGCGCTCGTCGGACCGGCTGCGCGGGCTGATCTTCGGCTCGGCCGACTACGCGGCGGCGATGGGCATCGGCCTCGGCTGGGAGTCGCTGGTCTACGCCCGGTCCCGGCTGGCCAACAGTGCCCGGGCCGCGGGCATCGAGGCGATCGACTCGCCACAGTTCGACCTGACCGACCTCGGGCTGCTGCGCCGGGAGGCCGAGGGTGCGCTGGGGCTCGGCTACAGCGGCAAGATCGCGCTGAACCCGCGGCAGGTCACCGTGATCAACGAGGTGTTCTCGCCCGGCACGGACGAGCTGGAGCACGCCCGGCAGGTGGTGCTGGCCGGCCACCGCGCCGGCCGGGCGATCGCCACCGTCGGCAGCTCGATGGTGGGGCGCCCGTTCTTCGAAGCGTCCCAGCGCCTGCTGGACGAGTTCGCCCCGGCCGCCGGCCCCTTCCCCCATCCCGACCAGCACCCCGACCTGGAGACACGATGACCGACCTCGCCCAGCCCGTCACCGGACCGCACCGATACCGCAACAGCGAGAAGATGGTCCGGGTCTCGGATCCGGTCTGGCAGGCCGCGGCCGACACCGGGCTGATCGACATCAGGGTGGACGCCAACTCGAACAACCAGCTGCGGGTGCGCGAGACCGGCCACGAGTTCGCCAACATGGTCTCCTGCGCCTACCTCGGCCTGAACTACCACCCGGCGGTCATCGAGGGCGCGATGGACGCGCTGCGCGAGGCGGGCACCACCTGGTTCGCCACCTCGACCACCCGGATCCGGCACAACCTGCTGGCCCGGCTGGAGGACGAGCTGGCCGACCTCTTCGGCGCCCCGGTGCTGCCGGGCACGTCCTGCAGCGCGGTCACCGCGGGCATCCTGCCGCTGGTCGCCTCCGGCCACCTGGCGCCGGGCGGGCCGCGGGTGATGGTCTTCGACCGGTTCTGCCACTTCTGCATGTCCTACGTCAAGCCGATCTGCGCCGAGGAGAGCCTGGTGCTCACCTGCGACCACAACGACCTGGACTATCTGGAGGACATCTGCAAGACGTACCCCAGCGTGGCCTATGTCGGCGACGGGGCGTACTCGATGGGCGGCGCCGCCGCGCTGGACGGGCTGCTGCAGCTGCAGGAGCGCTACGGCATGTTCCTGTTCATCGACGACTCCCATTCCCTGTCGATCAAGGGCGAACGGGGCGAGGGCTTCGTCCGGTCCCGGCTGACCATGAACGAGCTGACCGTCATCGTCACCAGCCTCGGCAAGGGCTTCGGCACCGGCGGCGGGGTCGCGATGCTCGGCAGCACCGAGATGGCGCACTTCCTGGCCCGGCACGCCGGCCCGGTCGGCTGGTCGCAGAACATGGCGCTGCCGCTGGTCGGGGCGTCGCTGGCCAGCGCCGCGATCCACCGCTCCCCCGAGCTGGGCCGGCTGCAGCAGCAGCTGCAGGACAACATCGACTACTTCGACGAGCTGCTGCCCACCTCCTACGCCGGCAACGGGCTGCCGGTGCGCCGGATCACCGTCGGCGAAGCCGACCGGGCGGTGCGGATGTCGAGCGCGCTCTACGAGCGCGGCTTCTACAGCTCGGCGGTGTTCTTCCCGATCGTCCCGCAGGGCGAGGCCGGCATCCGGATCATGATCCGGTCCGACATCAGCCGCCAGGAGCTGGCGACCTTCGCTGGCCACGTCGACGAGCTGATGGCGACGCTGTGACCGCCGCGCCCGCCGAGCGCACCGGGACCGCGTCGGCCGACGGCGAGCACGCCGGGCCGGTCGGCTACCGGCAGGTCGGCGAGAACCGCTTCCGCGAGCTGGTCGGCTTCTGCTACGAGGAGCTGACCGTCGGCGTGGTGATCGAGCACCGGCCCGGCCGCACCATCACCGCGATGGACAACGTCCTGATGTCGATGCTCAGCATGAACGCGTCCCCGCTGCACATCGACGCCGCGTACTGCGCCGGCACCGAGTGGCAGCAGCCGCTGGTGTCGAGCCTGGTCACGCTGAGCATCGTCGGCGGCATGACCGCGCGCAGCACCAGCGGGCAGGCCATCGCCAACCTCGGCTGGGACCGGATCCGGCTGACCGGGCCGGTGTTCGTCGGCGACACGCTCTACGCCGAGAGCGAGGTGACCGGCAAGCGGCTGTCGGCCAGCCGGCCCGGCGAGGGCATCGTGAGCTGCCGCACCGCGGGCATCAAGTCCACCGGCGAGGTCGTGCTCACCTTCGAGCGCAGCTTCCTGGTGCCGACCCGGGACCGGAGCCGGCATCCCGCCGCGGGGTATTGAACCGGCCCCGACTGCCGCGGGTCGCCACCCGCACCAGCCCTTCCCCCGTGCACAGAAGAGGAAACCCCCGATGCAGCTGCACAGCCATGACGACTTCACGCCGCTTCGCGAGATCATCGTGGGATCGGCGCAGAACTACCTCTCCCACGACCGGGACGTCACGTTCGAGCTGTTCCACTACGACAACCTGACCGGCTACGGCAACGAGCTGGCCTACCCCCGCATCACGGCGGCCGGCAGCGGCAGCAGCGAGAGCTGGCGGATCAAGCGCCGCTACACCGAGGAACTGCACGAGGACGTCGAGGCGCTGGCCGAGGCCGTCGCCTCGTTCGGGGTGACCGTGCACCGGCCGCTGCCGCTGCCACCGGACGCGGCCCCGATCGCCGGCCTCGGCTGGCAGGCCGCGCCGACCCCGGCCCTGAACGTCCGGGACAACACCCTGGTGCTCGGCGACGAGCTGATCGAGACCCCGCCGGCGATCCGCTCGCGCTACCTGGAGACCCGGCTGCTGGCCCCGATCTTCCACAGCTACTTCACCGCCGGGGCACGCTGGACCACGATGCCCCGGCCGGTGCTCACCGACCTGTCCTTCGACCTCTCCTACGCGCGGGACAGCTCGGCCGCCGGCCGGGAGTCGATCGAGGACCCGCAGCCGAGCCCGTACGACGTGGGCCTGGAGCTGATGATGGACGCCGCCCAGGTGCTGCGGCTGGGCCGGGACCTGCTGGTCAACGTCGCCCAGCAGAACCACCGGATGGCCGCCGACTGGCTGGAGCGGCACCTCGACCGGGCCGGCGGCCGCTACCGGGTGCACCGGATCGACCGGCTGACCGACAACCACATCGACAGCATGCTGCTGGCGCTGCGGCCCGGGGTCTTCCTGGCCCGCACCGAACGGGTCCGCGACCTGGTGCCGGAGGAGTTCCGGTCCTGGAAGTTCCTGATCCCGCCGCCGCCGGAGACCGGTGACTTTCCGGTCTACGACAGCGACGACCTGGTGCTGACCAGCCCGTACATCGACCTGAACGTGCTCTCCATCGACGAGGAGACGGTGCTGGTCAACGAGGACTGCACCGGGGTGCGCAAGCTGCTCGACGCCGAGGGCTTCACCACGGTGCCGGTCCGGCACCGGCACCGGCGGCTGTTCGGCGGCGGCTTCCACTGCTTCACCCTGGACACCAACCGGGCCGGTGAGTGCGTGGACTACCTGTCCTGACAGGGCGATCCACGCACTCGGCGGGTCACAGCGCGGCCAGGATCCGGCCGGCGATCTCGGCGGTGCCGCCGGGGTTCGCCGGGTCCCGCGCGGCCAGGTCCGCCGCGACCGCCGCCTCGACCCGGGCTGCCTCGGCCGGGTGGCCGGTGTGCGCGAGCAGCAGCGCGACCGACAGCACGGCCGCGGTCGGGTCGGCGATCCCCCGGCCGGCGATGTCCGGCGCCGAGCCGTGCACCGGCTCGAACATCGACGGCGCGGTGCCGGCCAGGTTGAGGTTGCCGCTGGCGGCCAGCCCGATGCCACCGGCCACCGCGGCGGCCAGGTCGGTGATGATGTCGCCGAACAGGTTGTCGGTGACGATCACGTCGAACCGGCCGGGGTCGGTCACCAGGTGGATGGTGGCCGCGTCGACGTGCTGATAGGCCACGGTGACGTCCGGGTAGCCGGCCCCGACCTCGGCCACCACCCGCGACCACAGGCCGCCGGCGTGCACCAGCACGTTCGTCTTGTGCACCAGGGTCAGCTGCTTGCGGTCCCGGCCCCGGGCGGCCTCGAACGCGGCCCGGACCACCCGCTCGACCCCGTACGCGGTGTTGAGGCTGACCTCGGTCGCGACCTCGTGCGGGGTGCCGGCCCGCAGCCGGCCGCCGTTGCCGGCGTACGGCCCCTCGGTGCCCTCGCGGTACACCACGAAATCGATGTCCGGCTTGTTCGCCAAGGGTGTCGCCACCCCGGGGTAGAGCCTGGCCGGTCGCAGGTTCACGTAGTGGTCGAGCTCGAACCGCAGGCGCAGCAGCAGGCCACGCTCCAGCACTCCGCTCGGCACCGACGGATCCCCGATCGCGCCGAGCAGGATCGCGTCCTGCTGGCGAAGCTCGGCCAGCACGCTGTCCGGCAGCGTCTCGCCGGTGCGGTGGTAGAGCCGGGCGCCGAGGTCGTAGTCGGTCGTGCTGAGGCCCGGCAGCACCGCGTCCAGCACCCGGACGGCCTGCTCGGTGACCTCGACGCCGATCCCGTCACCCGGCACGACCGCCAGGTTGATGCTCATTTCTCGGCTCCGCGGTCGCTCCGCTCCTCGGTGCTGACGCACCTGCGATGCTCACTCCCTGTCGCCTCGACGCTCATTTCTCGGCTCCGCGGTCGCTCCGCTCCTCGGTGCTGACGCACCTGCGATGCTCACTCCCTGTCGCCTCGGTGGTCATCGGGCGGCGGTGCCCTCGACGTAGTCGGCGTCGGCGTCGGTGTTGACCCAGCTCATCAGCCCGCGCAGCTTGCGCCCGGTCTCCTCGATCGGGTGCTGCTCGGCCCGGGCCCGCAGCGCGGTGAACTCCGGGGCGCCGGCGTCCTGGTCGGCGATGAAGCGGGCCGCGAACGAGCCGTCCTGGATCTCGGCCAGCACCTGCTTCATGTTCTCCTTCACGTGCGGGTCGATCACCCGCGGCCCGGAGACGTAGTCGCCGTACTCGGCGGTGTCCGAGATCGACCAGCGCTGCTTGGCGATGCCGCCCTCGTACATCAGGTCGACGATCAGCTTGAGCTCGTGCAGGCACTCGAAGTAGGCGATCTCCGGCTCGTAGCCGGCCTCGGTCAGCACCTCGAAGCCGTACTGCACCAGCTGGGAGGTGCCGCCGCAGAGCACCGCCTGCTCGCCGAACAGGTCGGTCTCGGTCTCCTCCTTGAACGTGGTCCGGATCGCCCCGGCCCGGGTACCGCCGATCGCCTTGGCGTAGGACAGCGCCAGCGCCAGGGCGCTGCCGGTGGCGTCCTGCTCGACCGCGACCAGCACCGGCACCCCCTTGCCGTCGACGAACTGCCGCCGCACCAGGTGCCCGGGGCCCTTCGGCGCGACCATGCACACGTCGACGCCGGCCGGCGGCTTGATGTAGCCGAACCGGATGTTGAAGCCGTGCCCGAAGAACAGCGCGTCGCCGTCGGCGAGGTTCGGCTCGACCGCGCTGGCGTACAACTCGCGCTGCTTGTGGTCGGGCGCCAGGATCATGATCAGGTCGGCCTCGGCCGAGGCCTCCGCCGGCGTCAGCACCCGCAGGCCCTGGTCCTCGGCCTTGGCCCGGCTGCGGGAGCCCTCGGGCAGTCCCACCCGGACGTCCACCCCGGAGTCGCGCAGGCTCAGCGCGTGCGCGTGCCCCTGGCTGCCGAAACCGAGCACGGCCACCTTGCGCCCCTGCACGATGGACAGATCGGCCTCGTCGTCGTAGTACATCTGCACGGCCATCGCTGGCTTTCCTCTTCTCGTTCGGTGATCTGCTTGTCGGTCAGGGGTGTTCCGGGTCAGCCCGCGTAGCGCTCCACCGCGCGCAGGGCGGCCTGGGTCATCGAGCGCGGCCCGCGGCCGAGGGCCACCATGCCGGACTGCACCATCTCGCGAATGCCGTACGGCTCCAGCATCTTCAGCATCGCTTCGAGCTTGGCCGGCGGCCCGACCATCTCGACCGTCAACGCCTCCGGGCTCACGTCGACCACCTTCGCATGGAACAGCTCCACGATGTCGACCACCGCGCCGCGGTTGCTCTCGTCGGCCCGCACCTTGGCCAGCAGCAACTCGCGCTGCACGGCCTGGCCGGCCTCCAGCTCGACGATCTTGAGCACGTTCACCAGCTTGTTCAGCTGCTTGGTGACCTGTTCCAGGGCATTGCCCTCGACCGACACCAGGATGGTGATGCGGCTGATCTCCGGATGCTCGGTCGGGCCGACCGCCAGCGACTCGATGTTGAAGCCGCGCCGGCTGAACAGCCCGGACACCCGGGCCAGCACGCCGGGCTTGTTCTCCACCAGGACCGACAGGGTGTGCACGCTCATCGGGCTGCTCCGCTCGTTGGGCCGCTTCGGGGACCGGTCATCACTCGTCCGCGTCGAAGATCGGGCGGACGTCCCGCGCGGCCAGGATGTCGTCGTTGGAGGTGCCGGCCGCGACCATCGGCCAGACCATCGCATCCTTGCCGACCGTGAAGTCGACCACCACCGGCTGGTCGTCGATCGCCATCGCCTTCTCGATGGTGGCGTCGACGTCGTCCTTGCTCTCGCAGCGCAGGCCGACGCAGCCGAGCGCCTCGGACAGCTTGACGAAGTCGGGGATCCGGGCCCGCATGCCGCCCGGGCCGGCCGGATCGGCCACCGGATGGGTGCGCAGGTCGGTCTGGGAGTAGCGCTGCTCGTAGAAGAGCGTCTGCCACTGCCGCACCATGCCGAGGTTGCCGTTGTTGATCACCGCGACCTTGATCGGGATCCCCTCGATCGCGCAGGTGGCCAACTCCTGGTTGGTCATCTGGAAGCAGCCGTCGCCGTCGATCGCCCAGACCAGCTTGTCCGGGGCGCCGACCTTGGCGCCCATCGCGGCCGGCACCGCGTAGCCCATCGTGCCGGCACCCCCGGAGTTCAGCCAGGTGTAGGGATTCTCGTAGGAGATGAACTGCGAGGCCCACATCTGGTGCTGGCCGACACCGGCGGCGAAGACCGTCTCGGGGCCGGTCAGCTCGCCGAGCCGGGAGATCACGTACTGCGGCGACAGGCTGCCGTCGGCGGGTTCCTCGTAGCCGAGCGGGTAGGTCTCACGCCAGCTGTCGGCCTGCCGCCACCAGCCGGTCAGGTCCACCCGGTTGCCGGCCTGGTACTCGGCCTGGATCGCCGGGATCAGCTCGCCGATCACCTCGCGGGCATCGCCCACGATCGGGACGTCGGCCAGCCGGTTCTTGCCGATCTCGGCAGGGTCGATGTCGGCGTGGATCACCGCCGCGTGCGGGGCGAACGAGTCGAGCCGGCCGGTCACCCGGTCGTCGAACCGGGTGCCGAGGGCGATCAGCAGGTCGGCCTTCTGCAGCGCGGTCACCGCCGCCACCGTGCCGTGCATGCCGGGCATGCCCAGGTGCTGGCGGTGCGAGTCGGGGAACGCCCCGCGGGCCATCAGCGTGGTCACCACCGGGATGCCGGTCAGCTCGGCGAGCTTGCGCAGCTCGACGGTGGCGCGGGCCTTGAGCACCCCGCCACCGACGTAGAGCACCGGCCGGGACGCGCCGGCGATCAGCCTGGCCGCCTCGCGGATCTGCTTGCCGTGCGGCTTGAGCACCGGCCGGTAGCCGGGCAGATCGAGCACCGGCGGCCAGCTGAAGCCGGTGCGTGCCTGCAGCACGTCCTTGGGCACGTCGACCAGCACCGGCCCGGGCCGGCCGGTGTTGGCCAGGTGGAAGGCCTCGGCGATCGTGCGCGGGATGTCCTCGGCGCGCTGCACCAGGAAGTTGTGCTTGGTGATCGGCAGCGTGATCCCGGAGATGTCGGCCTCCTGGAACGCGTCGGTGCCGATGAACGGCAGCGCCACCTGGCCGGTGATCGCCACCATCGGGACCGAGTCCAGGAAGGCGTCGGCGATCGGGGTGACCAGGTTCGTCGCGCCCGGGCCGGAGGTCGCCATGCAGACGCCGACCCGGCCGGTCACCTGGGCGTAGCCCTCGGCGGCGTGCCCGGCGCCCTGCTCGTGCCGGACCAGTACGTGCCGCACCCGGGTCGAGTCGATGAGCGGGTCGTAGGCGGGCAGGATCGCCCCGCCGGGAATGCCGAACACCACGTCGGCACCGACCTCCTCCAGCGAGCGGATCAGCGACTGGGCCCCGGTGAGTTGCGCCGGGCCGGCGTTCGAGGTCACGCCGCACACCTCCTTCTTCACCCACGGTCCGGCCACGGTGCGATCGGGCCGGCGTACGACTTTTTCCCTTGTCCCACTATGAAAAAACCCTTCGTGCCAGATGCACGAAGGGTTTGCGCGTCGTCTTCGGCCGGAGCCGGAAGGCGAACGCGCTAGTGAATGAGTACGAGGTGCCGCACGGGACCGACAGTACACCCGGCTTTCCGAGCCGATCAACATAGCGGGATGCTCGTCTCATGTACCGGGAACGGTTCGGCCGCCGGTGGCCGGTTCGCCGGATGTTGCCCATTCAATTGTGACCCTGCCGTTACCTGGTTTCGTGACACTATGCCCACCGTGCCTCCTCGTCCGGCCCCGGCGCTCGGCCTCGCGACCGCCTGCGTCCTGCTGGCCGGGGTGGCGGTGCTGGCGATCCAGAACTCCGATGGGCCGCCGCGCACGGCCAGCTTCGCCGGCGCGGTGCCGCTGGCCGCGGCCGCCACCACCCCCGGCCGGACCAGCCACGCCGTCACCACCCGCACCGCGCGACCCACTCCCCGGGTGCGGACCACCCCGCCGTCGGCTCCGGCGGCCGCACCGGCGGTGCCGAGCACCCCGGAGACGTCGGCCGCCCCACGGTCGGCCGCCCCTGCCGCGCCAGCGGTCCCGGCCGCCTCGCCGACGACCGGTCCCGGCCTCCGACTGCTCGGCAGCGGCGCCGTGGCCGGCGGCGACCAATCCGGGAAGGACAGCCGGATCGAGTACGCGCACCAGGTCTTCCAGGCGATCAACCGGGCCCGGCGCGCGGCACACCTGCCGGCGCTGGCCTGGAGCGACCGGCTGCGTGCCTCGGCCGAGGCCCACGACCGGGCGATGGCCCTGACCAACACGCTCAGCCACCAGGTGGACAGCGAACCCAGCCTCGGCGACCGGGAGAGCGGGGTCGGCGTGCACTGGACCTGGGCCGCCGAGAACATCGGCTGGACCACGGACGACAGCCTGGCCGGCGCGCTGGACATCGAGGCCAGGATGCTGGCCGAGACCGCGCCGAACGACGCCCACCGCCGGACCGTCCTCTCGCCGCGCGCCGAGGCGCTCGGGGTCGACGTCTACTACGACGCCGCCCACCACCGGCTCTGGCTGACCGAGGACTTCGCCGGCCTCGGCTGACGCGGACCGGGCCGACGCGGGCCGGACCGACACGAGCTGACGCGGACCCGGCACGGCGCGGACCCGGCGCGGGCGCAGCACGGCGCGGGCGCAGCACGGCGCAGGCCCAGGACCGGGGTATCGCCGGCTCAGGTGCCGGCCCGCAGCGCCGGACCGGTGCCGCTCCCCGACTGGCCGCCCGGCGGGTCCCGGTCGAACCCGTCCGCCGGCGCCGGCTCCACCGGCTGGCGCAGGATGGTGCGCAGCCGGTCCGGGGCGATCCGGCGCGGGTCGCCGAGGTAGATCTCGTGGTGCCGGCCGCGCGGCCGGTGCCCGGCCGCGGCGATGGCCCGGTGCAGCTCCTCGATGGCCGGCCACTCCTCCTCGTACGGCCCGACGTGCAGCACCTGGCCGCACCAGCCCTCCGTCCAGGTGACCCAGCGCAGCCGCCGCAGGCCGGGCAGTTCGCGTTGCCTGGCCTGGGCCGCCGCCTGCGCGGCCAGCCGCGGCGTGATCGGCGGCGGCAGCGCGATCATCGCCTGCCAGTGCCAGTCGACCCGGCGCAGCTGGGCCGGCGACGCCTTGCCCGCCGCCACCCGCCCGACCAGCTCCAGCTGGTCGGGCGCCTCGACCCACCACTGCGCCTCCAGCGGCAGCAGGCCGGGC
This sequence comes from Jatrophihabitans sp., assembly GCA_035507775.1. Classification (GTDB taxonomy): domain Bacteria; phylum Actinomycetota; class Actinomycetes; order Mycobacteriales; family Jatrophihabitantaceae; genus Jatrophihabitans_A. The sequence continues at coordinate 2,115 of DATJNU010000140.1, read as the reverse complement.
GCGGCGCCGGCCCGCTTGCGCAGCAGGAAGTGCGCACCGTAGCTCACCGCGAACAGCGCCTGCACCGCGTCGGCGAAGTCGGCGCCCTCGGGCGCGCCGGTGCCCTGCACCGAGGCGTAGGTGAGTTCCGGGACGTCCAGGAACGCCACGTGGTGTGCCCGCGCCCGGTAGAGCGGGGCGAGCTGCAGCGGGATGCCGGCCATGCCCGCAGCATCGCCGCCCGGCACCCCGGGTCGCCAGGGGCGAAGGTCATCGCCGCCGCCGGCGGCACGGCCGGATCAGCCGCAGACGGCGCCCTGCGCGGCCGAGCTGACCAGCTTGGCGTACTTGCCGAGCACCCCGGAGTCGAACCGCGGCGGCAGCGGCTGCCACGCCGCCCGGCGGCGGGCCAGCTCGGCCTCGTCGACGCCGAGTTCCAGCGTGCGATTGGCGATGTCCACGGTGATCGGGTCACCGTCGGCGACCAGGGCGATCGGGCCGCCGACCGCGGCCTCCGGTGCGATGTGGCCGATGCACAGGCCGGTGGTGCCGCCGGAGAACCGGCCGTCGGTCAGCAGCAGCACGTCCTTGCCGAGGCCGGCACCCTTGATCGCACCGGTGATCGCCAGCATCTCGCGCATCCCGGGGCCGCCCCTGGGACCCTCCCATCGGATCACCACGACGTCGCCGGGCTGCAGCGAGCCGTCTGCGACCGCGTCCATCGCGGCCTGCTCGCGGTCGAACACCCGGGCGGTGCCGGTGAACACCTCGCTGTCGAAGCCGGCGGTCTTGACCACCGCGCCCTCCGGGGCCAGCGAGCCGTGCAGGATGGTCAGCCCGCCGGTGCGGTGGATCGGCGTGGCCAGCGGGCGGATCACCTCGCCGTCCGGTGCGGGCGGCGCGAGTTCGGCCAGGTTCTCCCCCAGCGTCCGGCCGGTGACGGTCAGCGCGTCGGCGTGCAGCAGGCCATCGTCGAGCAGCGCCTTCATCACCACGGGCACGCCGCCGATGCGGTCGACGTCGGTCATCACGTACTCGCCGAAGGGCTTCACGTCGGCCAGGTGCGGCACCTTGTCGCCGATCCGGTTGAAGTCCGCCAGCTCCAGCGGGACGCCGGCCTCGCTGGCGATGGCCAGCAGGTGCAGCACCGCGTTGGTCGAACCGCCGAGCGCCATCACCACGGTGATCGCGTTCTCGAAGGCCTGCCGGGTGAGGATGTCGCGGGCGGTGATGCCCCGGTCGATCAGGTGCACCACCGCCTCGCCGGAGCGTTCGGCGTAGGCGTCGCGGCGGGCGTCCGGGGCGGGCGGCGCGGCCGAGCCGGTCAGCGACATGCCCAGCGCCTCGGCCGCGGCGGCCATGGTGTTCGCGGTGTACATGCCGGCACAGGCGCCCTCGCCGGGGCAGATCGCCCGTTCGATCTCGTCCAGCTCGTCCCGGCTGATCCGGCCTGCCAGGCAGGCGCCCACCGCCTCGAACGCGTCGATGATGGTGACGTCGTTGCCGTTGTGCCGGCCGGGCAGCGTGGAGCCGGCATAGAGGAAGACCGCGGCCACGTCCAGCCGGGCCGCGGCCATCAGCATGCCGGGCAGCGACTTGTCGCAGCCGGCTAGCAGCACCGCGCCGTCCAGCTGCTCGGCCCGGAAGACGGTCTCGACCGAGTCGGCGATGACCTCGCGCGAGACCAGCGAGTAGTGCATGCCCGAGTGGCCCATCGAGATGCCGTCGGAGACCGAGATCGTGCCGAATTCCAAGGGAAAACCGTCCGCACCGCGGACGCCGACCTTGGCCCGGTCGGCGAGCCGGGCGAGCGAGAGGTTGCACGGGGTGATCTCGTTCCAGGACGAGGCAACCCCGACCTGCGGCTTGCGCCAGTCGTCGTCGCCCATGCCGACGGCCCGGAGCATGCCCCGGGCGGCGGCCCGCTCGACCCCGTCGGTGACGATGTGCGAGTGCGGTTTGCGGTGGCGCGGCTTACTCGAAGAGCTGTCGGTCGTCACGGCTTCTGAGCCTACGACCTAGGCTGTTGCGCCATGACGGTGATCCAGCGCACGGTGCTCAAGCATCCGGGCTCGGCGTACCTGATCGTGGCTTTCGTCGCGGTCTGCCTGACCGTGCTGGTCCGCTCGCCGCTGA
>DATJNU010000139.1:0-26375 GCA_035507775.1 Jatrophihabitans sp. | reverse complement strand
GGCCGATTGTGGCCATCGGCGTGCTGTTCCTGCTGTGCTTCGTCCTGCACGTCCGGTTCGCCGAGCGTAAGGGCAAGGACGTCCTGCTGGCGCTGCGGCTGTTCGGTAACCGGCTAGCCAACCTGGGCCTGGGCACCCAGGTGATCCAGTGGCTGGTGCTGCAGGGTGCGTTCTTCGTGGTGTCGGTGTTCCTCCAGGAACGGCGGCACTTCAGCCCGATCGAGACGGGGCTGATGCTCACCCCGGCCACCATCGGCATCCTGGTGTCGTCCGCGCGGGCCGAGCGGCTGGCGCAGCGCCGGCCGCAGCGCTGGCTGATCGTGGCCGGCTTCGTGGTGACCACGGTGGGCATGGTGCTGCTGCTGGCGCTGGTGCGGCCGACCTCGTCGGTGTGGACGTTCGTGCCCGGGCTGCTGCTGATGGGGCTCGGCATCGGGGTGATGCTGACCTCGTCGGTGAACGTGGTGCAGTCGAGCTTCCCCGACCGGGATCAGGGCGACATCTCCGGGCTGTCGCGCAGCGTGTCGAACCTCGGGTCGTCGCTGGGGACCGCGCTGGTCGGCTCGATCCTGGTGGTGGCCGCCAGCGGTGGCAAGCAGTTCGCGGTGGCGGCGGCGGCGCTGGTGGTGTTCGCGGTGATCGGGCTGCTGATGGGTTTCTTCATCCCGCACGGGACGAAGCAGGCCGCGCCGTCGACGCCGGCAGAGGTACCGAAACCGTCGGTGACGGCGTGAGGGAGTGAACGATCGTGAAGACCGCCGACGTGCGGCAACCGGCGCTGGTGGACTCACCGCCGCTCGGTGACGTCGAACTGCTCGATGACGGCGTGGGTGGTGAGAGCCGGCCGGCCGGTGCGGCTCAGCCTGACGTCGTGGGACACCATGAGGCGCCGGAGCCACCGGCGGTGGCGCGGCGGGACGTGCGCCGGATGCTCGGCGCGCTGTTCATCGCGGCCGGGCTGGCGCACCTGCTGCACCGGCGGCTCTATCGCAGCCTGGTGCCGGACTGGCTGTGGCCGGTGCGCCGGGAGATCGACGCGACCACCGCCGCCGCCGAGATTGCCGGCGGGGTGCTGCTGTTCGTGCCGAAGCTGTACCGCCTCGCGCGCTGGCTGAACCTCGCCGTGCTGGCGCCGGCCATGCCGGCCGCGCTCTGGGAGTGGCGGCGCCCGTTCGTCGCTCGCGTGCTGCGCGATCCGATCTGGCCGGGGCCACGTCCGGTCGGGCCGCTTGGCCGGGCCCCGGGTCACGCCGGGGTGGCGGCGCTGCTCTGGTGGGCCACCGAACGGGACTGAGGCTGGCTCGGCCGATTGTTCCGTCGCTGGTTCGCTCGGGGTTCCGTCGGCGCGTGCCTGCTCCTCAGGGGGATGGTTGCGCTCTGCGCGTCAGCGGTCAGACCGCTGACGCGCAGAATGGCACCCCTGGCGCCGGCCACGGCTCACAGGCCGTCATGGCACGCAGGCCGTCATGGCGAACCGACGTCCGGGCGACGGGAGAGCATGACACACAGCTGCCCAGGGGTGGCCAGCAGCCCAGGCGGCCAGCGCGACGATCCTGACCGAGTGGCCTCCTGCTCGCGCATCGTCGCAGCGCGTTGAATAGCGCTCGAACGCTCCTAGGGACGCGTTCGATTCGTTACGGTTATCCGGTGGCGGGGAATTCTGAAGTGCGGTGGCTGCCGCGCCGTGCGGATTCGCGGGGTTTGCTCTTTCTAGGTGCGGCCCTTGCGGTGATCGCGCGCTGGCACGGCCCGAGTCCCGTGTTGCTGGCCCTGGCGATTGTGCTGGCAGTGGGTGGGGTGATGCGGGAGCGCTGGCGCGGCTCGGCGGTACGCGACGACGAGCTGGCCACCGCACTCGGGAGCCTCCCGCCAGCAGCACGCGTCACCAACCTGTCAGGTCAGTACATCTAGCCGGTGCTGCGGAGGCTTACCAGCTGGCCTTCGATTCCGGTCATGCCGAGGCTGTGCCGATGGCGGCGTTCAACCTCGCCCTCCTGCGTAAGGAGCAGGGTGATCTAGCCGGTGCGGCGGAGGCGTTTCAGCCGGCCATCGACTCAGGTCACGCCGAGGTCGCGCCTAGGGCAACGAACCGCCTCCAGGTATTGCAGTCTGACTTGCGGGAGTAGGCCGCCAGCCGGGACGTCGGCGACCAATGCCGGGTAGCCGCTCAGGCGGCCAGCGCGGCAGCGTGCCGGCGCGCCCAGAACGGCCGGTCCGCGTACCGCTGCTCGGCGGCGTACAGGTAGCGCTGGTTGGCCAGGTACTCCTCGAACTCGGCCAACACGGTCTCGGCGTACCCGGTGCACACCCGCTCGGGCGAAGCCTCACCGGCGCACAGCTCGGTCGCGGCCAGCGTCCCGGTGTGCAGTGCCTGATAGATGCCCCGCGCCGACAGCGGATCGTGGCTGGCGGCGGCGTCACCGACCGCGAGCCAGCCCGGCCCGGCCACCGGGTCCAGCAGCCGGGACGCGGCGCTGAGACTGGTCAACCGCTCCGACAGCAGCGTGCAGCCGGCCAGCCGCGCGGCGACGTGGGTGGTCTCGACCAGCTGCTGCGTCCACTCAGGCCAACGCGCGCTGCCGGTGTCGCGGGCGGTGTCCGGATCGCTGGCGTAGCTGACGATCAGCCGGTCGTCCGGCAGCCCGGCCAGGTACCACCAGCCGTCCGGGGCGGCCTCGAGCAGGGTGATCCGGGGCTGGCGCCGCGCCGGGTCGGTGGCCAGGAACGCCGAGGCCACCACCAGCCGGTCGTACCACCGGTGCCGCGCGCCGAGCCGGCGGCCGGCCGCTGCCCGGGCCCCGGTCGCGTCGACGACGAAGCGCGCGGTCATCGTCGCACCGTCCGCCAGCGTCACCGCGAACCCGTCCGCCGCCCGTCGCAGCTCGCGCACCGTGCCGGTCACCGAGCACACCCCGACCGCGTCGGCCCGGCGGCGCAGCATCGCCTCGAAGCGTGGCCGGTCCAGGTGCCAGCCGGTGCCGTACGGGTTGGTCACGAAGTCGTTGTAGCCGAGCCGGGACGAGCCCCAGGCCGACGCGCTGCCCAGGCACGGCTCGTGCCCGGCGGCGGTGAACTCCGCCGCGACGCCCAGCTGGTCGAGCAGCGGCTGGGCGTCCGGCGGGATGCTCTCGCCGACCGCGGGCCGGTGGTCGGTGCCCGCCACCAGCCGCACCCGGAGGTCCGGGTGCAGCTGGCGGGCGGTGATCGCGGCGGCACAGCCGGCCACCCCGGCACCGATCACCAGCACGTCGCAGCTCAGTGCACCGCTCCCATGCCGAGGATGTGGCCGGTCGGGTGTGACTCGTGCATCCCGCGGGGGTGGTTCAGCCGCAGCGTCCGGTGCGTCACGTCCAGCATCGGGCAGCCCTTCTCGATCCACCGGATGACCACCTCGCGCCGGATCTGGCCGGGCGAGCTGGTGCTGATCAGCTCGAAGACCGAACCCATCGGCCCGGTCGGGGCGATCAGCTCGGTGACGAACCGGCTGTCACCCGGCCGGCCCGGCACCACGAGATCGTTGCGCTCGGCGGCCAGCGCCTCCATCAGCTCCGCGGTCGGCCGGGCGAACCACCAGGCGATCGACCGGGCCATGCCGTCGGCGTCGCTCATGAAGTTCCCGCGGTGGCCCGGGTTGCCGGCCTGCACCGGACGCACCTCGTCGACCAGGGCGGCCATCGCGCGGGCGGCCTGGGCCCGTCCCTCGTGCTTCTCCGGGGTCGGCTGTGGCGGCGCGGTGAGCGAGTTGGTGTAGGCGGCCCACAGCGCGATCTCGTCGTCGGTGAAGACCCGGAACATCGGGCCGGTCTCGAAGTCGAGCAGGCCCCGGAGCCGGCTGTTCTGCCAGTCGCCGGGGGTGAGGTAGTCGTACTTCACCAGGGAGGCCAGGAACTCCTCCGGTTCGGCGAAGAGCATGTCGATCCGCTGGCTGCCCAGGGTGTGGTCCTGGTGGTTCAGCCGGCCGTACTCGGCCTTGTCCCGGATCAGCTGCAGCACCTGCTCGGTCAGCGACGGCGGGTCCTGCACCAGGTTGTTCAGGTCGGCGCCGAACGTTCCGGTGGTGCCGAAGGCGACGAAGCCGTTCCAGATGCGCCGCCAGGCCGCCTGCACCGCCTTGTCGCCACCGGTCGTCCGGACGCTCTGCAGGTACTCGTCGATGGCGTCGGCCGCGCGCCGGCCGTGCCCGTTCACCGCGTTGTCGATGCCGATGTGCATGACGTAGAAGTGCGAATCGATGCCGAAGTAGTCGAGCAGGTCGCGGGTCGGCTTGAGGTCGACCACCTCCCACTCCAGCTGCAGGCTCATGCCGAGCAGCTCGGGGAAGTAGTCCTGGGAGAACTGCGAGATCGCCAGCTCGAACGCGGGCACGGTGAACGCGCTCTGCAGGATCTGCGGGTCCTGGGCGAACTCGATGGAGTCCACCGGCGGCGGGTAGTAACCCACCGAGTGGCACAGGTCCAGGTAGATGTTGCAGTGGTTCTTGGCGATGTCGCCGTCACCGAGCTCGTCCATCAGGATCGAGTAGAGCAGCGAACGCACCTCGTCCATCGGGCCGGTCTCGCCGATGTTGCGCAGCCACGCCCCGTCGGTGAGGTTGAACGGCGCGAACTGGATGATCCGGGTGATGATGCGTTCCCGGGTGTTGAAGATCGTGTTCTTCGGCGGGTTCTCGGCGTTCGCGACGTCCACCAGCTCCTGGTAGATGAGGTTCAGCCGGTCCTCCAGGTTCTGCCTGGTGTACGGGAAGAACTGCTGGTCCTCCGGGCTGCGCGGGTTGTTCGAGAGGGTCTCGGCGACCTGCAGATAGTGCTCGACGTACTGGCGGGCGAGGTCGAGCACCTCCGGCGAGGTGTCGTGCGTGATGAGGGCGTGGAACAGGTCGCGCTCGTCGATGGAACCGTCGTTGGTGGTGGTGGCGTAGTTCGGGAACGGCACCACCGGTGTCCTGCCGGTGTCGGGCAGCTGGCTGCCTACCTCCAGGAACCAGTCGCGCGGGGTCCGGGCGTTGCCGCCGGTGATCGCCGGCGCCTGCAGCACCACCCCGATTCGGTGCCAGCTGTCGAGCATCTGGGTGATCGGCTCCTGGAAGCGCCCCCAGTTCTCCGGGGCCTCGGAGTCGGTGCCCGGCCCGCGCACCGACCAGCGCTGCGTACCCAGCCGGTACGGGTTGTGGGTGTCGGGGTTGTTCGGGTCGTCCGGGTCGGCCAGCTGGTCGGCGCTGTCGTGCGTCTGCTTCCACACGTCGTCGGCGGTGAACACCGCGACCGGCCGCTGGGCGGGCCAGGACCAGAAGAGCGTGCGGTTGCCGGCCGGCCCGGGCGAGGGCAGGTGGGTGGCGCAGGAGTTGTAGTCGGTGTGCCAGGGCAGCGCCATGAACTTCGACAGGTCACCCGGCTCCAGGCCGTTCTCGACGTGCCGCGGCACGTAGCCGGCGGTGAGCAGCGGTGTGGCCGGGCCCGCACCGGCGTAGTCGAGCGCGGCGCGGACGATCCGGAACGGGCCGCCACCGGAGGCTTCCCAGTCGCGCTGGTAGATCGCGGTCTCGCGGATCGTGAAGGTCAGGTCGATACCCGGGCTGAACCGGCCGCCGAGGCAGTTGGTCAGCGCGGCCTTGTCGAGCAGCTCACCGGCGCCGAAGCTGGTGCCCGGGTCGGCGGTGAAGGTGCCGGCGTCCCACTGGGTCAGGAAGAAGTACTGGGTCTTGCGCAGCGCGAGCATGCCCTGGTTCGCGTCGCCGAGCGCGAGCGGCATCAGGGTGACGTTCTCGTACTGGTCCAGGTTCGGGTTGCGGAAGACCGCGGTCAGCCCGGAGACCAGGGTGGAGTCGGGCGCGGTCTTGGCGGTGATCTCCTCCAGCTGGTCGTGCGCGGAGCGGGCGTTCGGGTTCAGGTTGGTGACCCACTGCTGCAGCGCGGCCGAACGGAAGATCGGCCGGAGGTGCTCCTCGAAGCTCGGCTGGAAGTCGTCGCGGTAGCCGGTGCCGTCGTACACCTGCGGGGCCAGGCCGAGCTCGCGCACCCAGACGTCGTAGAGGTCGTCCCAGAGCGAGACGATGTTGAGGATCTGCGGGGCGAAACCGGGATCGGTGGTGGTGACCCAGGCGCCGTGCACGGTCGCCGAGCTGCCGTCGCTGAAGATCAGGGTGGCCTCGACCGGGCCGTCGCTGGTGTCGTCGAACCACTGGTCGTTGTTCACGTCGTCGTGCAGTTCGGCGGCACGCCGGCCGTGCGGCCAGCCGGCGGCGCGGCCCTGGCCACCGGCGAAGATCAGCCGGCCAGCCGCGTCGGTGCGCAGGTCACCGAGGGTGTCGATCGGGCCGGCACTCTGCCGCAGGTTTCCGAAAGTGTCGGCCGGGAAGGACATCGGGTAGTCGGGCAGCGGCACGACCTGGCTGCCGCCGGCCGGCAGGTAGCTCGCCCGGGTGGCCCGGTCGAAGCTGGTCACCGCCGCGTTCGCACCGGAGACGGTGCGCGGGCCGGGGTCGATGGTCAGCGCGCGGACCCGGCCGGGCTCGTTCAGGGTGCCGATCTTGTCGGCCGGCTGCACCGTGCCGGCCTTGGGGTACTCGGAGTTGCGGATCGGCGGCAGCTGGCCGTGCTCGTAGCCGACGATGCCCTGGGCGTCGCCGTCCTCGACCAGCACGAAGGCGTTGGCCTTCTTGTTGGCCACGTGCACGGTCCAGACGATGTCGCTGACGGTCTTGCCGTCGACCTCGGAACCGATGGTGATCTCGGTGCCGGCGCCGCTCGGCCAGGCCGCGTCGGTGGCCTCGGGGTAACCGAAGATCCGGAACCGGACCGCCTGGCGCTTCAGCGCGCCGTCGTCGTCGCGCAGGTCGTCGCTGGTGATCGGCTGGCTGTCGGTGCCCGGCCGGATCGGCAGGCCGCCGAGCAGCTCGCCCGGCTCGCCCATGCCGGTCAGGTCTTCGGGTGCGAGGTTGAACTCGTCGCTGTTGCCTACTCGGGCGACGCCGATGGCGGGGTGGACCCGGAACTGCATGGGCATGGGGGTACTCCAGGAAGGGGGTTTACCCGTCAGGACAGCCCATTACGACAAGGGGGATCGCTGCGACGGGTGGGGTAGCAAGGACACGTCACCCTAAAACGGGGTTAAGTTCGTGTCAATGCTCTAGTGCCGTATGGGCATGACCGGGTCGGTCAGCCGCTCAGGGCAGAGTTCAGCGACATCGCGGCGTCGATCAGGGCCAGGTGGGTGAAGGCCTGCGGGAAGTTGCCCAGCTGCTCGCCGGTCAGCCCGATCTCCTCGGAGAACAGCCCGACGTGGTTGGCGTAGGTGAGCATCTTCTCGAAGACCAGCCGGGCCTCGTCCACCCGGCCGGCTCGGGCCAGGGCGTCGACATAGCTGAACGTGCACAGCGAGAACGTCCCCTCCGAGCCGCGCAGGCCGTCCGGTGAGGCGGCCGGGTCGTAGCGGTAGACCAGGCTGTCGGTGACCAGTTCGGCGCGCATCGCGTCGAGGGTGGACGTCCACATCGGATCCTGCGGGGTCACGAAACCGACCTGCGACATCCGCAGCAGCGACGAGTCGAGCACCGTGTCGTCGTAGTGCTGCACGAAGGCGTGCCGGTCGCGGTTCCAGCCCCGGGTCATGATCTGGTCGTAGATCCGGTCGCGCTCGGCGAGCCAGCGCGCCACCGGCGCCGGCCGGCCGTGCTCGGCGGCCATCCGCAGGCCGCGGTCCAGCGCGACCCAGGACATCAAGCGCCCGTAGGTGAAATCGCGCCGCCCGCCACGGGTCTCCCAGATGCCCTCCTCGGCCTGGTCCCAGTGCTCGCAGAGCCAGTCCAGCACGTCGCGCACCGCCAGCCAGCCGGCGTGCCCAGCCTGCAGCCCGTGCTCGTCGCCCAGGTAGATGCTGTCGACCGCCTCGCCGTAGATGTCGAGCTGCAGCTGCCCCGCCGCGTCGTTGCCGACCCGGGCCGGGAACGAGTCGCGGTAACCGGCCCAGTGCCCGAGCACCTCCTCCTTCAGGTCGGTGCCGCCGTCCACCCGGTACATGATCTGCAGCGGGCCGCTGTCCCGGCCGGCGTGCTCGCGCACCCGGGCGCCCAGCCACCGGCTGAACGCGGCTGCCTCGTCGAGATATCCCATCCGCAGCAGGGCATACACCGAGAACGAGGCATCCCGCACCCAGGTGTAGCGGTAGTCCCAGTTGCGCTCGCCGCCGACCTGCTCAGGCAGCCCCATGGTGGGCGCCGCGACGATGCCGCCGGTCGGCGCATAGGTCATCAGCTTCAGCGTGATCGCCGAGCGGAGCAGTGTCTCGCGCCAGCGCCCGGCATAGCGCGCCTTGCCGGTCCAGGCCTTCCAGAACTCGACCGTCGCGTCGTAGCTGCGCTGGATGTCGGCCGGCGAGATCTCCGCGGGCGGGCCGGGATGCCCGGTCTCGAACACGATGCCCCGCACCTGGCCCATCGTCAGGTCGAGGGTGGCGTGCAGGTCCTCGCCGACCACCCGCGCCCGGCCGAGCCGCTCGTCCTCGCTGGCCCGCACCACGTGCGCGGTGGCCCGGGTGCCGTTGCTCGCGAACACCGCGCCGGCGTCGAAGAGTTCGACCCGATGCTCGGCCCGGCCGTAGTCGAACCGGGGTGCGAGCTCGACCTCGAAGCTCATCCGGCCGCGCACGCAGCGGATCATCCGCACCAGCCGGTGTCGTTCGGTGGCCGAGCGGTCCTCGATCGGCATGAAGTCGGCCATCTCGCCGACCCCGTCCTCGGTCAGGAACCGGGTCAGCAGGATGGCCGTCTCGGGCAGGTACATCTGCTTGGCCTCGTACCGCGCTCCGGCCGGCCGGATCCGGAACCGGCCACCGCGCTCGGCGTCGAGCAACGCCCCGAAGATGCTGGGCGAGTCGAAGCGCGGCGCGCAGAACCAGTCCACCGAGCCGTCGGTGGTGACCAGCGCCGCGGTCTGCAGGTCGCCGATCAGCCCGTGCTCGGCGATCGGCGGGTAGCCCTCGGTCATGGCAGAAAACCCCTTCGGGCTCGGACGGTCAGATGCCGGACTCCGCCTCGACCCGGCCGGTGCGCACCGCCTCGGCCAGCGCGGCGTAGTCACGTTCGTTCTGTTCGGCGTAGCTGTCGGCGAAGGCGACCATCGCCTGCTCGAACGCCTCGTCCTCGCCGAGGTAGGTGGCGATCGCGATACGGTCGCCGGACCGGGCGTGGGCCCGGGCCAGCGTCCAGCCGCACATCTCACCGAGGCCGGAGAGGCCCTTCGGGGCGGTGTTCTCGATGTCGACCGAGCCCTTCCAGTCCCGCAGCTGCCGGACGTAGAAGTCCCGCTGCTCGCCGTCGATGCCCTCCACCGACTGCCAGCCCAGGAAGATGTCGCTGGCCGCCTGCATCAGCCGCTGGCCGGCCACCACCCGCTCGCCCTGGTTGCGGAACAGCGGCAGCCCACCGGTGGCCAGGTGTTCGGCCAGCACCGACGGTTGCGCCTCCTTCACCTGCAGGAACAGCGGATCCATCCCGTCACGGCCCTCCATCAGCACGATCCAGCAGCGGGTGCCGACGCTGCCGACCCCGACCACCTTGCGCGCCATATCGATGAAGGTGTACCGGTCGAGCAGCACCCGCCGGTCGCTGGGCAGCGTCCGGCGGTAGCTGCGCAGCAGGCCGGTCAGCGCGGTGATCAGGGTGGCCCGGTCCGCCTCGGGCAGCAGGTCGCCGATCGGGACGACCAGCGGCGGCGTCGCGATGATGCGCGGATGCCCGTCCACCTCGTGGGTCAGCTTGGCGAAGGCCTGCATGCTGTCCCGGGTGCGGGCCTTGGCGGCCAGCTTGTCCACCTTGCGGATCTGGGACTTGGTCAGCGGCTCGCTCACCAGTTGCTGCACGTTGTCGGTGTCGAGCCGGGCGTACCAGACGTCCAGCTCGCGCTGCTCGGCGAACTCGCGCATCGCCTCGCGGTAGCGCCGCGCGCAGGCCCGGACGATGCCGCGCCGCTCCTTGCCGCCGAAGCCGTTGTCCCGGCCGGCGATGGCCAGGCTCGCCACCAGCCGCTTGACGTCCCACTCCCAGGGCCCGGGGTGCGTCTCGTCGAAGTCGTTGATGTCGAAGAGCAAGGCGCGTTCCGGTGAGCCGAACAGGCCGAAGTTGGAGACGTGCGCGTCGCCGCACAGCTGGACGGTGATGCCGGACACCGGCCGCGCGGCCAGGTCGGCGGCCATCACCGCGGCGGCTCCGCGGTAGAAGGTGAACGGCGAGACCAGCATCCGGCCGTGCCGGATCGGCACCAGCTCCGGCACCCGGCTGACCTCCTGGCCCTGCAGGATCGCCACCGGATCCCGGCGGTTCGGCGCCGGCTCGTACGCGCCCTGTTGCTCGAGCGGCAGCGCGTCCCGGGCGGCCTCGCCGCGCAGCCGGCGCTCGGGCACCGACAGCGGCCGCGGCGTGGTGCGGGCGCGGCGGGCTGCCCGTTCGACGACCGGAGGCTGGGCGGGGCTTGCCGACGCGGTCCGCCGCTGCGTTGCCGCGCGCCGGGTGGGTGGTTCCTTGACTCGGGTCATGGCGGCGCTCCTGCCGGCCGGGAGTACGGAGGATCGAGCATCGCCGTTCGCGGCCGGCCCGGGCATCACCCGCGCTGGGTGAGCGGCTACAGGATGCCGAGCTCGCGGGCTCGCCGGACCGCCTCGCCGCGCCGGGACGCCGCCAGCTTGCGGTAGATGCTGCGCAGGTGGGTCTTGACCGTGTTGACCGAGAGGAACAGGTCCACCGCGATCTCCTCGGTGGACAGCATCTCGGCGAGCTTGCGCACCACCTCGCGCTCGCGCTCGCTCAACGGCTGGGTCAGCGGCGCCGGCCGGCCGGCCGGGGTGGCCGCCTGCGGGCCGAGCACCGCCGGCCCGAGCCAGCCGTACCGGTCGGGGTTGTCGACCAGGTATCCGAGCGAGCGGCGCAGCCAGCGGCGTTCGTCCAGGAAGGGCCGCCGGATCCGCTCCCGGCGCGCCAGCCGCAGCGCGGTGCCGAGCGAGCGGGCGGCCAGCGCTGCGTCTCCGGTCTCGTCCGCGGCCCGGGCCAGCGTCAGGTGCGCGTCGACCAGCGAACAGAGCGAGCCCAGGCCGGCCTGCTCGGGCAGCTCCGACAGCTGCTGCAGCGCGTCGGTGGGACGGTCCAGCGCGAGCATCGTCCGGGCCAGCTGGGCGCGCTCGACCGGGCTGGTGCCGCCGGTCTCGGTGAGCAGGTGCTCGGCCGCGGCCGGCTCGCCGAGCGCCGCAGCCCGCATCGCCACCAGCAGCGGGGCCGGCGCCCGGGTGCCGCCGGCCGGCCGGGGCGAGCCGGCGGACTGCCCGCGCACCCGGCTGGCCAGCAGCGCGGCCACCGTCCGGGCCAGCACGTCCTGGCGCAGCGCCCGGTCCGAGGCGGCGGCCAGCGCCAGCCGGGCCGGCGCCGGCTCGGCCCGTTCGGCGTGCACCCAGGCCAGCGCCAGCTGGCAGTACGTCGCGGCCCGGCCCGGCCGGCTGCCGGGCTGGTCCAGCACCGCCTGCGCAGCCGCCCCGGCCTGGCCGAGATCACCCTGCAACGCCAGCGTGAACGCCTCCACAGCATGCAGCAGCTGGCAGCCGGCGGACTGCTCGGACCCGGAGCCGGCGGCAGCCTCCAGCGCCTCGACCAGCACCGCGCGGGCCTCGTCCAGCCGGTCGAGGGCGACCAGGGCCAGCGCCCGCTCGGCCGAGATCAGGCAGCGCAGCTCGGCCCGGACCGCCGGGTCGCCGATGGTCGCCTCGGCCAGCGCGGCCAGCGCCTCGTCGGCCAGCCGGGCCGCGTCGACCGGCGCGTCGGGACGCCGCATCGCCAACCGCAGCTCGATCGCGCTGGCGGCGAACCGGGCGTTCGGCCGCGGCCAGGTGCGGATCATCACCCGCAACCGCTCCAGCAGCGCGCGCACCCGCAGGTCGTCCTTGCCCTGCAGCGCGAGCAGCGCCCCGACCACCGCGGCGTCCGGGTTGCGCCACATCTCCGGTTCCGGCACCGCCCGGCCGGCCCGCACCAGCGCCGAGATCGGGCCGCCGGCCAGCACCGCCGCGAAGAGCTGCTCCTCGACGACCAACCGGGCCAGGAAGCGCCAGTCGCCGGATTCCGCGGCATGGGCGAGCGCCTCCCTCGGCGCACCGGCCCGGGCCCGCCAGCCGGCCGCGGCGCGGTGCAGGTCGGCCACCTCGTCCGGCCGGTCGCGGCGCAGCCGCAGCCGCAGCAGGTCACGCAGCAGCGGGTGGCAGCGGTAGCAGTCGGGCCCGCACTGCTCGACGAAGGCGTTGCGCGCGGCCAGCCCGGCGAGCAGCTGCTCGGCGTCGGCCCGGCCGGTCAGCTCCGCCGCCAGCCCGACCGGTAGCCGGTCGACGATGCTGACCCGTTCGAGGAAGGTGCGGGTGCCCGGCGGCAACTCGTCGAGCACCTCGCGCTCGAAGTAGTTGGCCACCCAGCGGTCCTCGCCGCCGAACAGCTCGGCCTGCCGGTCCAGGTCGGCCGGCCCGGCCGCCGGCGGCAGCCCGGCAAGGAAGAGCCGGACGCCGGTGACCCACCCCTCGGTCCGGGCCATCAGGGTGGCCAGGGCGGCCGGCGAGGCCGGCGCCGCCTCGTCGGCGAGCACCTGACCGGCCTCCTCGGCGGTGAACGCCAGCTCGTCGCCGCGGATCTCGGTGTAGCCGCCGGCGATCCGGTAGCGGGCGCTCGGCAGGGCCGGCTCGGCCCGGGTGAGCAGCAGCAGCCGCAGGTTCGGCGTCGCCCGCCGGACGAGCAGGTCCAGGCCGTCGACGAGCGCCCGGCCGCGCAGCCGGTGGAAGTCGTCGAGCACCAGCAGCGTCGGCTCGGCCCGGTCGGCGAGCCGGCCGGCGAGGGCCGCCGGCAGCCGGGCGGTGGGCAGCCCGGCCAGGCCGTCCACCGGGAGGCCGGCCTCGCCGAGCGCGGCCAGGCACTGCTGCCAGAACCGGCCGGCCAGCTCGGCCTCGGGGTCGACGGTCAGCCAGGCCGCGGCGACCGGTGGCCGCTGCGGGCCGGCCAGCCAGGACTCGGCCAGGCCGGTCTTGCCCGACCCGGCCGGCCCGCTGACGCAGGTCACCGGACCGGCCGAGCCGGCGGCGAGCCGGGAGAGCAGGCGGGGACGTTCGAGCAGGACGCTGCCGGCCAGCGGGGTGCCGCAGAACCATTCCTCGGGCGGCTCCAGGACCGCGGTGGCCTTCAGCGGTGGTTGCGTCATTCGGGTCACCTCGTGACCCACGCTGCCTCGCCGGCCGGCCGGCAGCCAGGGTCCAAGGTCCGTGCTCGCCCGACATCGACGGACACAAGTCGGCCATCGGCGCCAACCGCGCGAACGGCGCCCCGCGTAACCCGCGACGGGTGATGCTGCCCCCGTCCGGCACCGGTGAGCATCCCGGGGCATGACCAGTGGAAGCATCGACAGCCCGCCGATCGTCAACGGCCGGCCCGTTGACCTGGCCGCCGAACTCGAACGGACCCGGGCCGAGCGGGACGCGGCGCTGGCCCGGCTCGACAACCGCACCCGACGGGTGGCCCGGGGTGCCCGGTTCCGGCGCTGGTTCGTCGGCCTGCTCGCGCTGCTCACCGCGATCCTGATCCCGCTGACCGCCACGGTCACCTGGGCCCACCGGACGGTGCTCAACACCAGCGCCTACGTCGACACGGTGGCGCCGCTGGCCAAGGACCCGGCGGTGACCGCGGCGCTCGCCCGGATCGCCACCGACCAGGCGTTCGCGGCGCTGGACCCGCAGCCGACCATCGCCGCCGCGCTGCCGCCCAAGGCCGCGTTCCTGGCCGGCCCGATCGCCAACGGCGTCAAGGGCTTCGTGCAGGACCAGGCCACCAACGCCCTGAACACCCAGCAGTTCGCGAACCTCTGGACGACGGCGAACCGGATCGCCCACGAGGAACTGATGAAGGTGCTCGACGGCAAGAGCCAGGCGGTGGTCACCACGAACGGGCAGGTCGTGCTCAGCGTGGTGCCGTTGCTCAACCAGGTGCTCAAGAGCGTGCAGCAGCAGGCCTCGGAGCTGCTCGGGCGCAACATCACGCTGCCGCAGCTGTCCGGCACCGAGCTGCCGAGCCAGGCCTGCGCCAAGATCTCGCAGGCGCTGAACCGGCCGGTGCCGAGCACCTGCGGGCAGATTCCGCTGTTCCCGGCGAACAAACTCGACCAGGCCCAGTGGGCGGTGCGGGCCTTCAACCGGCTGACGGTGCTGCTGCTGGTGCTCACCCCGCTGCTGCTGATCGGCACGCTCTGGCTCTCGCACACCCGCCGGCGCACCCTGCTGCAGGTCTCGATCGGCGCGCTGCTGGTCATGGTCGTGCTGCGCCGGTCGATGATGTGGTTGCAGAAGACCCTGATCGACACGGGCAAACCGGAGAACAAGGATGCCCGCAACGCGATCGTGCACCAGCTGCTGCACGGCTTCTTCACCGTCAGCGTCTGGGTGTTGGGCATCGGGTTGGCGGTCGTCGCGCTCGCCCTGGTGACCGGCCCGTACCGGTGGGCGGTCGCCAGCCGGCGGTGGGTGCGGGACAGTGCCGTCTCCGTCTGGCGGCTGACCCGGGGGGTGGCCGGCCGCGCGCGGGACGAGTCCACCGCGAGCTGGCTGCGCGAGCACCTGGACCTGATGCGGATCGCGGGTGGCGTGCTGGCGGTGCTGCTGCTGCTCGTGCTCAGCGTGTCCTGGATCGGGCTGCTGGTGATCGTGGTGCTGCTGGCGGCCTACGAGTACTGGCTGTACCGGCTGGGCCGCGCCGCGCCGAACGAGCCGGTCGGCACGGGTGCCGGCCCGCCGGCGCACGCCGGCTGACGGCGGCCGGTCAGGCGCCGGGCCGTTCCTCCTCCTGGTGCGTCCAGTCGTAGACCACCGACGTCCGCAGCAGGACGTCCTGCACCGAACGGTTGTGCCGGCTCACCGCGACCCAGAGCAGGCCGATCGGCAGGATCACGCAGAGGTAGGCCCGCAGCGCGGCCAGCAGCGGCCCGAGCCTGCCGCCGCCCGCGGCGACCACCCGGATGCCGAGCACCCGGTCGCCGTAGGTCTGCCCGCCCAGCAGCCAGAACACCGCGAAGTACAGCCCCTGCACGACGCCGCCGAGGAAGAGGACCAGGCCGAACGAGGGCGCCGGGAACTGGAAACCCCGCGGATCGAGCAGGAAGTTGGCCGCCGCCACCGCCAGGTAGCCCGACACCAGGATCAGCAGGACGACCACGGCGTCGAGGGTGTTCGCGATCGACCGGGTCACGATGCCGGCCCGCCGCCCGGTGAGCCGGCGAGTGGCGTCCAGCTCGGCATCCAGCCGCCGGGTCGGCCGCGGTGCCCGCCACGGGTAGGCCGCCGCGCCGTTCAGGGCCGCCGGGTTCGAGGCCGCAGGTGGGGAAGCGCCGTTGCCGGCCGAGGTGCGCTCGGCGTGCGGTGCGGCCGGGTCGGCGTCCTCAGGCGCGGCCATCGAGCTCATCGCCCGACGGATGCTGGAGTTGGTGTGGAGCGCCGGCCCGCTCGGCGGCGGCCGGGGGCGGCACGGTGCCGCGGGCCGGCTCGCCGCGGTCGTGCCGGCGCAGCAGCAGCCGGTCGATCGCCCGCTCCAGCTGCTGGTCGGCGGCCGCGCTCTGGGTGCGCACGTCCCGCACCATCTCCGAGGTGACCGAGCCGGTCGATTCCCTGACCAGGTCGGGCAGGTCGATGCCGTCGACGACGTAGCGGGCCAGGCCGATCAGGTCGAGCCGGTTGATCACCAGGTCGAGGTCGGCCCGGGCCACCACGGCGTCCACGTCCACCCGGCCGAGGATCGCCTCGAGGTCCAGCCGGGCGGCGATCCGGTCCAGGTCGACCACGGCCAGCACCAGGCCGGTGAGGTCGAGCCGGGCCAGCGCGATCCGCAGCGGGCCGGTCAGCAGCCCGGGGAGCTCGCGCAGCCTGGCCACGCCGATCACCGGCAGCAGCACCTGGGGCGGCATCACCCGGGCCGGCAGCAGCGGTGTCCGGGCGGCGCGCCGGCCGGCCCAGGCCGCCGTGTGGGCGGCCAGCGTCAGGCAGCGGGACGCCACCGCGACCGCGGTCTCGGCCGGGGGTTGGCCCCGCCGCGCCGCCCGGGCCTGGTTCCTCGGCGTTGTCCCCGGCTGGCTCATCGGCCCACTGTGACCGGTTGCGGGCCGATCGCCGTCACCCGGCGAGGGTGAGTTCACCCCGGACGGGTGACGTTCCCGCCGCCGGCCGCGACCGACACTCGGGCAGTCGGCACCGGCCGGTCCGGTGTCGGTTGAACTGCGAACAGACCGACTACGAAAGGACAATCACATGTCTGACCTGATCGCGATCGGCTACTCGGACGAGGCGACGGCCACTGCCGCGGCGGCCGAGGCGCGGCGGCTGGCCAAGGACCTGATCATCGAGGCCGACGCCATCGCCGTGATCAGCCGGGATGCCGACGGCAAGTACCACGTCACGACGACCCACCACCCGGTCGGCAGTGGTGCCACCTGGGGGATGTTCTGGGGCCTGCTGTTCGGCATGCTCTTCTTCATCCCGGTCTTCGGCATGGCCTTCGGGGCCGGTTTCGGCGCGCTGATGGGCAAGATGGCCAAGACCGGCATTGACCGGCAGTTCCAGGACCAGGTGCGCGACATGCTGCAGCCTGGCACCTCGGCCCTGTTCCTGGTGGTGGAGAAGGTCACGCCGGACAAGGCCGTCGAGGCGCTGAGCCGGTTCGGCGGCACGGTGCTGAAGTCCTCGCTGTCCAAGGACGCCGAGCGCGAACTGCAGCAGGAGCTGAACCCGAAGACGCCGGCCGGCGCCACCAGCTGAGCAGTCACCGGTGCGGGCCCGGCGCAGGTGCCGGGCCCGTGCCGCTGCCCACGGCGACCTCGCCGGGGCCGGGCCGGGTCAGCTGGTCGTACTCGGTCCGGGTGACCGCGCCGGCCCGCAGCAGCCAGCGCGCGGTGGCCGCCTGCATCGCCCGGTGGGCCGCGCTCGACTGCGTCGCCCTCGGCGGCGGGGCATCGAGCAGTTCGTCGATCCGGGTGCGGGCGATCTCCAGGTGCCGGTGCCGGGCGACCAGGCCGCGTCCCTGGCTCAGCAGGTAGCCGAACGCCCCGGCGTAGGGGAGCAGGATCGTCAGCACCACCCACCCCGCCCGGGCCGGCCGGGAGAGGTCGGTGCGGGTGAACAGGTCGCGGTAGACCACGATCAGCAATCCCACCAGCAGGACGCAGGCGAACAGCACGGAGATCGACCACGCCACGCCGGGCAGGATCGGGTACTCGGCTACCAGCTTCATCACGCCGCCCCAAGAGTCACGCCGCCCAGAGAGAACGCTGCCCCACGTATGACGCCGTCGGCGGAGGTCACGCCGGCCGGGCGGGACAGACGGGCGCCGCCACCGGGCAGTCGCAGGCCGTCCGCGCCGCTGGTCACCGGCCCGGACGGCGAGCGGGTGACCAGCGGTGGTCCCGGCCGGTTGGCTCAGGTGCGCAGTTCGCGGCCGTGCACCGAGATCGCGTAGATGACGATCACGTCGACCGCGATGACCAGGATCGACCAGACCGGGTAGGCCGCGATGAAGGCGAGGTTGACCACCGCGCTGATGCCGGCGACCGTCACGCCCACGATCCGGGCCCACATCCGGCCGCTGAGCAGGCTCAGCCCGGCGGCCAGCAGCAGCACGCCGAGTGCCATGTGCACCCAGCCCCAGCCGGTGTAGTTGACCCGCACCAGCAGGTCGTTGTGGCCGACGACGTAGTAGCTGTGCCGGAACAGCGCGGTCAGTCCCTCGATGATCTGGAAGCAGCCGACGATCGCCATCATGACGGCGGCGAAGATCACCCAGCCGGTCCAGCCGCTCGGCTCACGGGGCGGCTGGTAACTGGTGCGGACGGGCGGCACTCGTTGCGTGGTCTCAGTCATTGCTCACTCATCTCCCTGCGCCGGCTGCCGATTCCGGCAGCTGCCCTGCGGTACCTGCAGTCTTCGGCCGGACCGGACGGTGCCGCCTCACCCCCGGCGGATGAGGGTTCACCGCGGATCGCGATTCAGCCGGTGGTCCGGCTGTGGCTGGTCGCCGAGCAGGTCGCCCTGGCCCTGCCGGGCCACCCCGATCCGGATCGCCCCGGTGAGCAGGTGCACGCCGGCGCCGATCACCACCAGGTCGCCGAGCATCTGGCCCATCACCACGGCCCGGGCGACCTGGCTCACCGGCACCAGGTCGCCGAAGCCGACCGTGCTGAAGACGGTCATCGTGAAGTACAGCGCGTCGGTCCGGCTCAGGCGGGCCGAGAAGCAGCCCGGTGAGTGGTGCGACATCAGGTAGTAGGTGGCCGCGAATACCACGATGAACAGGGGAAAGAGTCCGGTCAGCACGCTGATCGCGACGATCCGGGGCGTGCGGGAGTGGATGATGCGCAGCACGCCGCGCCAGGTCAGCGCCCCGAACAGCGCCAGGCCACCGGGCAGCAGCAGCGCGCCGGTGCCGCCGACCCGGCCGTCCAGCGGCAGGCCGTAGTAGAGCACCACCAGCCCGGCCGCCGCGCCGGCCCCGCGCAGCAGGATCGCCAGCACCTCCCGCCGGGAGGACCGTTCGTGCGGGGCGGGGCGGTCGGGCCGGGTGGAGGACGGCACGGCTCAGCCGGTCAGCGCCTTCTGCTTCAGCGCGGTGAACTCGTCCGGGGTGATCGCGCCGGTGTCGAGCAGTTCCTTGGCCTGCACGATCTCGTCGGTGCTGCTGGTCGGCTGGGCCACCGACCGGACGTAGGCGTCGACCTGCGACCGGGCCTCGGCGTGCCGCTGCTCGGTGCGGGCGCTCATCGCCCGGCCCTGCGCGATCAGGTAGACGAAGACGCCGATGAACGGCAGGAAGATCGTGAAGACGATCCAGGCGGCCTTGCCCCAGCCGCTGATGTCGTTGCGCCGGAACAGGTCCGCGTACACCGTGATCAGCAGCCAGATGAACAGGACCCAGCCGAAGAAGACGAATGTCGACCACATCACGCTCAGGAACGGGTAGTCGGTGGCTGCCAAGGGCATCGGAATCAACCTCCTCGGATCGGGTTCGCGGCCATCGCGAAGCCCGCGGCCAGGGTCACGGACCCGTGGGTTCGAACTCGCTGCCGTGCACCAGCAGCGCGTAGATCACCAGCACGTCGAAGGCGATCACCACCACCGACCACCACGGGTAGGCAGCCAGGAAGGCCAGGTTCACCACCGCGCTCACCCCGGCCGTGGCGATGCCGACGGCGCGGGCCCACCGCAGCCCGGCGAGGATCCCGATGCCGGCGACGAACACCAGCAGCCCGATCGCCACGTGCACGATCCCCCATGCGGTGTAGGAGACGTGCACCGCGAGCTGGGCGGAGACCCGCGGGTAGTAGGAGCGCCGGATCAGCGCGGTCAATCCCTCGAAGAACTGGACGCAACCGAGCAGCATCAGCATGGTCGCGGCGAAGATCAGGAAGCCGGTCCAGCTGTGCCCGGCGGCCCGGTCGGTGGTCCGCGACCAGTGCAGCCGGTGCGCGCCGGGGCCCTGATGTGCCGAGTTGATCGGGGTGACCTGCGGCGGATGCGCGGTGTCTGCCATCGCCCAACTCCTGATCGTCGATGTCCTGTCGCCGCTCACTGTGGCCCGGGCGTCCCCGCCGAACATCACCCCTGGCGGGCGACACCGGCGCTGCCGGACGGCCCGGAGCGGCCGCATCATCCGTCACGGATGACCCCGCCGGCCCGCTCGCCGGGGACGATGCGCGGACGGGAGAGGAGGCCGGCATGGGCCACGACGGCGACCCCGAACCGGACGGCACAGCCCAGGACGAGACTTCCCGGGATCGGGAAGCCCGGAAGCGGCAGGTCGAGGAGCAGGCCGCCCGGCTGCGGCGGCTGGCCCGGACGGTCGTCGAGCATCCCCGGGTGGTGCGGTTACGGGCCCGGGCCGAGGCGAGCACGGCGGGCGAGATCCAGCGCCGGGTGACCGAGCTGCAGGTGATGCACCAGGCGGCGATCCTGTCGGCGCTGGCGATGGTGCTGCTGATCCCGGCGCTGGTCAGCCTGCAGGCGCTGCTGCCGATCGGCAGCAACCACGGGCTGGCCGTCACCTGGTCCCGGCACCTGTCGCTGAGCCCGGACGCGGCGGCCGACGTTCGCCGGCTCTTCCTCACCCAGCACCGGGTGCAATCGGTCAGTACCGCGGTCAGCTCGCTGTTCACCGTCGTCACGGCCTACGCCTGGCCGGCCGAGCTGCAGAAGACCTACCGCACGATCTGGGGCGTGCCGTCGCCCGGCGTCCGGGACCTGTGGCGGCCGATCCTCTGGATCCCGTCGCTGTTCTGCGTGCTGCTGGCGGTGGCCGCGTCCGGCTCGGTGCTGCGGGGGCTGCCCGGCACGCTGTTCACGGCGCTGGTCGGGTTGCCGCTGATCCTGGGCTGGACCTGGTGGACCCAGCACCTGCTGCTCGGCGGCCGGGTCGGCTGGCGGGCGCTGCTGCCGGCCGCGGTCACCACCGCGCTGGCGCTGGCCGGGCTGTCGATCGTCAGCAGCTTCTACCTCTCCCGCGCGGTCACCTACAACTACGGCCGGTACGGCCCGATCGGCGTGGTCTTCGTGCTGATGTCGTGGCTGACGTCGTTCAGCCTGCTGATGCTCGCCGGCGCGCTGGCCGGCCACACCGTCTGGCGCCGCCGCAGCGGTCCGGACCGGGGCAGCGGTGTCGCCGACGGTTCCCGGGGCGAACGGCACGCCGCGGACAGGGAAAACCGCCACGCGGTGCGCGGGCTGCCGTGAGCTTCGAGACCGCGATGGAGCACGTCGCCCAGGGCTTCGAGCTGCTCGGGGTGTCGGTGCTGGTGGTGGGCGCGGCCTGGTCGGCGGTGCTGACGGTCGTGGTCTGGCGCCGGACCGCGGACGGCCGCCGGGCCTATCGGACGCTGCGCGAGAGCTTCGGCGGGGTGCTGCTGCTCGGCCTGGAGGTGCTCGTCGCCGCCGACCTGATCCGCACCACCGCGGTGCCGCCGACGCTCACCGGTGTCGCGGCGCTGGGGCTGATCGTGCTGATCCGGACGTTCCTCAGCTTCTCGCTGGAGGTCGAGATCTCCGGCCGGTTGCCGTGGCAGCGGGCGCTGGCACCGAACGGCCCACGGAGGATCCAGGCCGCCGCCCGGAACGCCGGCGGGACTACCGACCGGCGGTAGCGCCGCCAGCCAGGCGCTGGCCGGCAGCGGCGCCGCCCTCGGAGGTCACGTCGTCGAGCCACAGGTCCAGGTAGCTGAACTCGCCGGCCGGGTCGTGCCAGCGGGCCTCGCCGCGCGAGCTGAGCACCCGCGCCCCGAAGTGCCGGTACTCCCCGACCGGGGTGGACCAGCGCTGCGGCTCGAAGCCGGGCCGGCGGGTGCCGCCGGAGCGGTAGCGGAGCCGGTCCTCGGCGACGAACTCGGCCAGCCAGCCCTCCCGGTCGAAGCGGAGCTCGGCGGCGACGGTGTGCGGACCGCGGGTGAACGAGCCCCGCACCCGGCGCTCGCCCAGCACCGTCCAGTCGACCGGTGCGTCCACCAGCGCGGCCGGCGCGAGCACGCACAGGTCGTTGAAGACGGTCACCGTCTCGGCGCGGGCCACCTCCGGGCTGGCCGCGTCGACCAGCGGCAGCAGCGAGCAGAGCGACACCCGCATGCTGGCGGTGTCGCCGGTGAAGACGTGCAGCACGTCGACCGGCAGGGCGAACATCGAGGCGTCCATCCGGAAGAACCGGTCGTAGCGCGGGCCGGTGGTGTTCAGCTGCTCGCCGCGAAAGGTCATCCAGCGGTCGCCCGGGCCGCTGCGGATCCGGCCGTGGAAGCGGGCGTGCACGGCGGTCAGCCGCGGCAGCCCGACCGCGCCGCCGATCCGGAGGTAGCCGGCCACCGGGTCCGGCAACCGGGCCAGGTCGGCCTCGCCGAGCGCCGGCCCGGGATCGGGTGCGTCGGCCAGCGCGGCCGCGCACCAGCGGCGGAACTCCGCCCGGTAGCTGCGCGGCCCGTAGCGGGCGTAGCCGTGCGCCGCCGCCAGGCCGCCGAGCGCACCGGCCAGCGCACCCCACCGGGCGAGTGTCGCCATGCTCGTCACCGTCCTGCCTGCTCGGGGACTCCACCCGGCGCCAGGCTAGGCCGCCCGGGGTGGGCGCCGGACGGGCCGAAGGTCACTGGATCGCCCGGCCCGGGGACGTTCGGCCCTGCCGGAAGATCCACTGCACCAGCAGGCTGAAGCCGTGCAGCACCGGGCGCCGGTCGCGCCGGCCGCGAGCCCGGCCGGCCAGGCCGGCCTGACCAGCACCGAGGCAGCGGCCCGGCTGGCCGCGGACGGGGCGAACGAGCTGCGGGTGCAGCGGCCGATCGGCTGGCCACGAGCGCTGTCGGCGCAGCTGCGCGACACGATGATCGTGGTGCTGCTGGCGGCCGCGGCGCTCACCGCCGCGGTGGGCGACCTGCCCGACATGGCGGTGATCCTCGCGGTGGTGGTGGTCAACTCGGTGCTCGGCGCCGCCCAGGAGGTGCGGTCCGGCGAGGCGCTCGCCGCGCTGGCGGAGCTGACCGCGCCGCGCTCCTCGGTGATCCGAGACGGCCGGCCGCGGGACCTGCCGGCGGCCGAGGTGGTGCGCGGTGACCTGCTCAGCCTGGCCGCCGGGGACATCGTGCCGGCCGACGCCGAGGTGCGCGCCGAGCGCTCGCTGCTGGTGGACGAGTCGGTGCTCACCGGGGAGTCGGTGCCGGTCGCCCGGCCGGTGGGTGGGCAGCTGCATGCGGGCACCGTGATCACCCGGGGCAGCGCCGAGGCGGTGGTGACCGCGACCGGCCGGCTGACCGCGATGGGCGGCATCGCCGCCGAGCTCGCCGACAGCCACGCCGGGCTGAGCCCGCTGCAGCGCCAGCTCGCGGTGCTCGGCCGCCGGCTGGCGATCGCGGTGACGCTGGCCGCGGTGCTGGTCGCGGCGATCCACCGGGTGCTCGGGCATTCCGTCGAGGACAGCCTGGTGATCGGGATCAGCCTTGCGGTGGCGGCCATTCCGGAATCGTTGCCGGCCGTGGTCTCGCTCTCGCTGGCGATGGCCGCCCGACGGCTGGTGGCCCGGGGCGTGCTGGTGCGGCGGCTGACCGGGGTCGAGACGCTCGGCTCGGTGACCGTGCTGGCCGCCGACAAGACCGGCACCCTGACCGAGGGCCGCATGGTGGTGGCCAGCAGCTGGACGCCGCGCCCGTCCGCCGGGGCCGAACGGGCGCTGCTGGCGGCGGCCACGCTGTGCGCCGACGCCTGCCGGACGCCGGACCTGCAACCGGGCCCGCGGGACGACCCGACCGAGGTCGCGCTGGTGCAGGCCGCGACCCGGGCCGGCATCGACGTCGCCGCGCTGCGGGTGCGCTACCCGCGGCTGGCCGAGGAGCCGTTCGACGCCGCCACCGCCCGGATGACCACCACGCACGGCCGGCCGGACGGCGCGACCAGGGTGATCTGCAAGGGCTCGCCGGAGGCGGTGCTGGCGCTCGTCCCGGACGGGCCGGCCGGCGACGCGGCGGCCGAGTTCGCGCGGGACGGCCGCCGGGTGCTGGCGGTGGCGGCCGACGACGGTGCCGGCTGGCGGCTGCTCGGGTTGCTGGGGCTGAGCGACCCGCCGCGGCCGCAGGCCGGCGGGCTGATCGCGGCGTTCCGGGCGGCGGGCGTCCGGCCGGTGATGATCACCGGCGACCATCCGGGCACCGCGCGGGCGATCGCGGGCGCGGTGGGCATCGACGAGGTGCACGCCCGGGTCCGGCCGGAGCGGAAGACCCGGATCGTCCGCGAGCTGCAGCAGGCCGGCGAGGTGGTGGCGATGACCGGCGACGGGGTGAACGACGCCCCGGCGCTGCGGGCCGCCGACATCGGCGTGGCGCTGGGCCGGCAGGGCACCGAGGTGGCCAAGCAGGCGGCGGACCTGGTGCTGACCGGCGACGAGCTGGCCGCGCTGGTGCCGGCCATCGGCGAGGGCCGGCGGGCCTACGACAACCTGCGCCGGTTCCTGCACTACGCGCTGTCCGGCGGCCTGGCCGAGGTGCTGATCATGGTGCTGGGGCCGGCGGTGGGCTTCGCGGTGCCGCTGCGGGCCGGCCAGATCCTCTGGGTCAACCTGCTCACCCACGGCCTGCCCGGGGTGGCGATGGGCAACGAGCCGGCCGAGCCGGGCGTGCTCACCCGGCCGCCGCGGCCGCCGCGCGAGCAGCTGCTGGATCCGCGGACCGGCTACCGGGTGGGCGTGCTGGGCGCCGCCGTGGCCGCGGCGAGCCTGGCCGCCGCCGGCTGGGCCGACCAGGCCGGCCGGCCGTGGCAGAGCACCCTCTTCCTGGCCCTGACGCTCTGCCAGCTGGCGGTCGCGCTCGCGCTCCGGCCGCGGTGGCGCGCGGCGGGCAACCCCGGGTTGCTGGCCGCGGTGGCGCTCAACGTGCTGCTGGCGCTGCTGGCCGTGTGGTGGCCGCCGCTGCGTGAGCTGCTGCGCACCGAGCCGCTCACCGCCGCCGACCTGCTGCCGTGCCTGGCGGCCGCGCTGGCGGTGGCGGCGGTCGCGTCCTGGCAGCGGGGTCGGCCGGTCAGGCCAGCCGGGCCGCGGACTCCAGCAGCAGCGCGTGCACGAAGGCCTGCGGCAGGTTTCCGCGCAACTGGTGCTCCTCGGCGTCGAACTCCTCGCTGAGCAGCTGGGGCGGGCCGCCGGCGGCCGCGGTGCGCTCGAACCAGGCCCGTGCCTCGACCGGCTGCCCGGCCTGCTGCAGCGCCAGCGCCACCAAGAAGCCGCACAGCAGGAAGGAGCCCTCGGCCGCGGGCAGCGGGCGCTGGTCGTGCCGGAACCGGTAGGCGTAACCGTCCAGCGTCAGCTCGGCCAGGTAGCCGCCCAGGGTGGCCACGCTGCGTGGATCGTCCGGCGGCACGGCACCGCGCAGCGCGGGCAGCAGCAGCGCGCCGTCCAGGCCGGGATCGGCCGGTGAGCGCTGCCAGCGGCCGGACGGGTGCAGCGCGTGCCGGTCGGTGTCGGCGAGGATCCGGTCGGCCAGGGCCACCCAGCCGGTGCTGGCGGGGGAGCGGGGAGCCACCCCGGCCAGCGCCCGCAGGCCGGCGGCGGCGGTCAGCCGGCTGTGCGTCCAGGCCCGGTCATCGATCTCCCAGATGCCCGCGTCCTCCTCCTGCCAGCGGTTGCCGATCGCGGTCGCGGCCAGCTCGGCCGCCTGCCAGTGCTCGGCGGCCAGCCGGTCGTGCCGGGCACCGGCGGCCAGCAGCAGCAGCGCCTCGCCGAACGCGTCCAGCTGGAACTGCCGGCACACCCAGTTGCCCACCAGGTCGTACCCGCCGGGGTAGCCGGCCAGCCGCAGATGCCGCTGGTCCGGGATCGGCTCGCCGCGGCTGGTGTAGGCCGGCATCAGCCGGTCGCCGTCGACGAGCAGCCGTCCCGAGACGAAGCCGACCGCCGCGTCGAGCAGCCCGAAGGCACCGGCCGCGGCGGCTGCCTGGCCGGCGTAGGACTGGTCGCGGATCCAGACGTAGCGGTAGTCGTAGTTGCGCCCGGCCTCGGCCCGTTCGGGCAGGCTGGTGGTGGCCGCCGCGACCATGCCGCCGCTGGCGCTGGTCAGCCCGCGCAGCACGGCGTAGCTGTGCCGGGCCTGGCGCGGGGCCAGGCAGTGCGCCAGCTCGGGGACCTCCCGCTGCCAGGCCGCCTCGGTGGCCTGCCACAGCTCCGCGGCCGGTGGCAGGTCGCCGGCCGGCTCGGCGAGCCCGAGTTCGAGCACCAGGTCCCGGGACTCACCCGCGGCCAGGTGCAGCCGCAGCCGCAGCGCGCCGTCCCGGCTGCGTGCCCCGGTGCCGCACCGCCAGCGCAGCCAGACGCCGCCGGCCCGGCCGGTCCAGGTGCCGTCGCGGTGCCCCAGCCCGGTCAACGGCTCGCGGTCGTACTCGGCCCGCGGGCACAGTTCGACGTCGAGCGTGGCCGGGCCGTCCACGGCCGTCACCCGGCGCAGCAGCACGGCCCGGTCGCCCTCCGCCGTGAAGGTCAGCGCGTCCTGACACGCGACGATGCCGTCCTCGGTGGTCCAGCGATTGCACCAGATCAGCGAGCCGGCCTCGTAGTAGCCGCCCCAGACGTGCCGGCCGACCGGGGTGATCAGGTAGCGGCCGCGACCGCCGATCAGGCTGCTGAAGACGGAGCCACTGTCCCAGCGGGGGAAGCACAGCCAGCCGATGTCGCCCCGCGGCCCGACCAGGGCGCCGCGCTCACCGTCGGCCAGCAGGGCGTACTCCCGCAGCACGTGCGGCTGCGGGCCGGCGGTCACCGGGCCGTCCGCCGGCCGGCCCGGCGGGTGACGGCCAGCCCGATGCCTGCCGAGGCGGCGGCGGCCGCCGCGCGGGTG
>DATJNU010000138.1:0-34316 GCA_035507775.1 Jatrophihabitans sp. | reverse complement strand
CTGGGAACCGCTCCAGCGCGATGGTCAGCGGGCCGGTGTCGTCGGTGTCGGCCTGGTGGGCCAGCACGGTGACGGCGGTGACCTCCGGGAGCTCAAGCCGCGGGACCGGCACCGGCTCGGCGTGGCGAGGGGGAGCGGCCGGCTCGATCCCGAGCATCGCGTAGATGACTGCCTGCAGGTTGCCGAGTGCCCGGCCGGGCTCGGCGAACACCCGGTCGCCGAGCGATCGCCATCGGGCGGCATCGTGAGTCCGGATGGCGGCATCCAGCTGGGAGCGCAGCGGCCGGGCGAGGTCGAGCCGCCGTGCGTCGCGCCCGATCTCGCTGATCGGGGCATCGGCGATCAACTCGGCCTCGCTGAAGGCGCCGAGCACGATCGGCACGCCCAGCGCGGCGGCATACACGACGGTCGAGCCATGGTCGGCAATCATCAGGTCGGCGGCAACGAGGGCGCTTCGCCAGTGGTCGCCCGGAGGCAACACCACCGCGCCGGACCGGGCGGCCTCCCGCAACCACGTTCGTACCTGCCAGCCGCCGTGCCCGTTCCAGATGTTGGAGTGCAGGCTGATCACGACCCGGTAGTCGTCACGGGGCAGCTCGCCCAGCAGCCGGATCGGCAGGTCGGGATTGGCGCCGAGGTTCGACGCGGCGCCCCAGGTGGAGCTCAGCAGGATCGCTCGCTCCTCGTTCTCCAGGCCGAGTGCGCTCCGGTACCGCTGCCGGAACTTCATGCTCGCGGCGAGGCGATCTCGCACCGGATCCCCGATGACCGTCAGCCGCACCTCGGACGGGTGCCCCGAGAAGAGCGGTGCCTGGTCGGGATGAGACAGCATCACGGTGGTCGCCGGAACCCGGTGCTGGGTCCCACTCCGGGGCACCGGGATCACGCCGCCGGGCGGAAGGCTACCGAGCTTGCCGTAGCCCGCTCCGTGCGGCGTGATCAGCAGCGGGCCGCTCAGCTTGGCGAGGCTGCCGTTCCGGGTCGAACAGATGATCAGGTCGAAGTCGATCGTCATGGCCTGATCCCACGGCAGCACCGTCGCGTCGATCTCGGCGAGCAGCGCACGGGCGCCCTGGTGGTAGGCCGAAGGCTCGTCGTCCTCCACCGTGAAGACGACCTGGATCCGGACGTCGCCGACGACGGCAGGCAACACGTCCAGCAGCCACTCCGTCGTCATGGCCGTGCGGGCGACGACGAGGACCAGGCGTTCGTACCTGATCGTGCCGAACGCGGCGCCGTCTCCCACCGGGACGCGTACCCAACCCGCTGACATGCGAGACGTTCCTTCCCATATGACGGCCTTTGGCGAGGTTAATTATGCGTTAGTTTGTGCCCGGAGGAGGGGCAACTCCGAAACGGACGGCGGAGCCGGTACGGCAGGGTCCGGTCACCCACCGATCTGGTCAGGAATCGAGAAGCCGCCGGCTGCCGGGTCGACCTAGCCTGTGCCCAGCTGGCCGGCGCCGAGCCGCGCCGAGGACCCGAGGGGCGATACCGATGGCGAGCAGTTCCCAGACCGAATCCGACGGTTTCACCGCCGAGGAGCGGGCCGCGATGAAGGAGCGGGCCGCCGAGCTGCGGGCCGCGGGCAAGAAGGGTGCCAAGAAGGCCGACGGCCTGCAGGCCGTCCTGGACAAGATCGCCGAGATGGCACCGGACGACCGGGCGCTGGCCGAGCGCGTGCACGTCGCTATCACGGCGAACGCGCCGGAGCTGGAGCCCAAGACCTGGTACGGCATGCCCGCCTACGCCAACGCCGAGGGCAAGGTGGTGGTCTTCTTCCAGGACTCGGGCAAGTTCAACTACCGGTACTCCAGCCTGGGCTTCCAGGACGCGGCGAAGCTCGACGACGGCGACCTCTGGCCGGTGTCGTACGCCCTGATGTCGTGGAGCCCCGCGGTGGAGCAGAAGGTCTCCGAACTCGTCCGGGCTGCCGTCTGCTGAGGCGGCTGTCGCGGGCGGTCCATCGGCGCAGCGTCCGACGGAGTGCCCCCGGTGGGACCCGTCGGCCTCCGAACTCGTCCCTCGTCCGGAGACCTCCTCCCGAATCCCGCAGCGCAGTCCAAAGATCGAACCGGGCCCCGCCGCTTCGCGACGGAGCCCAGTTCGATGAGTGCCCCCGGTGGGATTCGAACCCACATGCCTTTCGGCAACGGTTTTTGAGACCGCCATGTATGCCAGTTCCATCACAGGGGCGTCACGCCGCAGCGAGTCTAGCCGGATAGGCTTTGCCTTCGCGTTCCCCGGCGCCTCGGGGGCCCGCGCGCAGCCCGAAGCCCGCAGAGTGAAGGTCGTGAGTCCAGTGGTCCAGCAGGAGGTCCCGTCCGCCGAACCGGCGAGCAAGCCCCGTCGAGTCCTCATCGCCGAGGACGAGGCGCTGATCCGGCTCGACCTGCGCGAGATGCTGATCGAGGAGGGCTTCGAGGTGGTCGGCGAGGCGGCCGACGGCGAGAAGGCCGTGCAGCTGGCGACCGAGCTGCGGCCCGACGTGGTGATCTGCGACGTCAAGATGCCGAAGATGGACGGCATCACCGCGGCCGGCGAGATCACCGGCGCCCGGATCGCCCCGGTGGTCATCCTGACCGCCTTCAGCCAGCGTGACCTGGTCGAGCGGGCTCGGGACGCCGGCGCGATGGCCTACCTGATCAAGCCGTTCCACAAGCGCGACCTGCTGCCCGCGATCGAGATGGCGACCAGCCGGTTCGCCGAGATCAAGGCGCTCGAAGCCGAGGTCAGCGGCCTGCACGACCGGCTCGAGGCGCGCAAGCTGATCGAGCGCGCCAAGGGGGTGCTGATGGCCGAGCACCGGCTGTCCGAACCTGACGCATTCCGATGGATCCAGCGGGCCGCGATGGACAAGCGCACCACCATGCGGGCAGTCGCCGAGCTGGTGCTCACCGAGACCGGCCAGATGCAGCGCTGACCCGCAAGCTCCCTGATCGTCGGCGGATCCCGCCCGAGCCGGATCGGGTGGTATTGCCCGATGCCGGTGACAAAGATTTGGTTACGACCCGCCGTCTATTCCAGCGATGCATTCAGAGTGAAACAGCTGTCCACTAGGGTCCCGCCAGAGGTAATCGCGGGGACCTGAGCCCCGGTCTCAACTCCATGAGGGGGATTAGTGCGCAACAACTCAGTAAAGGTCGCTGTCGCAATCAGCGCTGCGGCTGTACTGGCACTGTCGGCCTGCTCGAACTCCAAGAGCGGCAACTCGGGCGGCCTCGGTGGCGGCTCCAGCAGCGGGGGTGGCTCCAGCAGCGGCAAGACCTACAAGATCGGTTTCGAGGGCCCGCTCTCCGGCGACAACGCGCAGCTGGGCATCAACGAGGAGAACGCGGTCAACCTCGCCATCGAGCAGGCCAACGCCTCCGGCAACCTGCCTTTCAAGCTCGAGGAGCTCAAGTCCGACGACGTCGGCGACCCCGCGAAGGCCCCGGCCGCGGCGACCACGCTGCAGCAGGACAGTGCAGTCATGGGCGTGATGGGCCCCAGCTTCTCCGGCGCCACCAACGCGGTCGCCGCCTCCTACGACGCGGCCCACCTGGTGCTCGTCAGCTCGTCCGCGACCAACCCGACGCTGACCTCGAAGGGCTACAAGTCCTTCCACCGGATCGTCCCGCCGGACTCGCTGGAGGGCAAGGAGGCCGGTGACTGGCTGGCCACCAAGGCCAAGAGCGTCTTCGTCGTCGACGACCTGAGCGACTACGGCAAGGGCGCCGCCGACGCGGTCGAGCAGGAGCTGAAGGCCAAGGGCGTCAAGGTCACCCGGCAGGGCGTGGACGCCAAGACCACCGACTACAGCGTCATCTCGCAGAAGGTCAAGGCATCCGGTGCGGCGGCGCTGTTCTACGGCGGTTACGACACCCAGGCCGCGCAGTTCGCCAAGGCCCTGAAGTCGGCCGGCTACACCGGCATCACCATGACCGGTAACGGTGGCAAGTCCTCGAAGTTCACCGACGGCGCCGGCAGCGCCGGTGACGGCTGGTACTTCTCCTGCGGCTGCCTCGACGCGACCGTCGCGCCGCAGGCGAAGGCGTTCACCGCGGCCTACCAGGCCAAGTTCAACACCCCGCCGTCGACCTACTCGCCCGAGGCCTACGACGCCACCAACGTCATCATCCAGGCGATCAAGAACGCCGCCAGCAGCGGCCAGGTCACCCGCCAGTCGGTGTGGGACGCGGTGAACAACATCGACTACAGCGGCATCACCACCATGATCAAGTTCCAGCCGAACGGTGAGGTCGAGCAGCAGGTCATCAACCTCTACGAGCAGAAGGCCGGCAAGATCGGCCTGCTCGGTGACATCACCAAGCAGAGCTGAGCCAGTCCGACAAAGTGAAGTGACGACTGCGGAGGCGTCTCACCACGGTGAGACGCCTCCGCCTCTGCCAGCACTGCGCGCGGCGACCGCCGGCGCGTCCGCGCTCGTGAGGGGTGTGGCTTGAACTACGTCCATCAGATTCCCGACTACGTCGTCCTGGGCCTGACCCGGGGCTCGATGTATGCGTTGATCGCGCTCGGGTACACGCTCGTCTACGGCGTGCTGCAGCTGATCAACTTCGCGCACAGCGAGGTGTTCATGTCCGGCTGCTTCGGCAGCTACATCGTCGTGCACGCGGTGGTGGGGGACGGCAAGGCGCTGCCGAGCTGGGCGGTGCCGTTCGTCCTGCTGCTCGGCACGCTGGCCGGCGCGCTCTGCGGCGCGGCGATCGCCTGGGCGCTGGAACGCATCGCCTACAGACCGCTGCGAAGACGCGGCGCACCGAAGCTGGCCTTCCTGATCAGCGCGATCGGCGCCTCGTTCTTCCTCTCGAACCTGGCCGGCAAGCTGTTCAACAGGTTCAACGGGAACTCGTTCCCCACCTACTTCAAGACCGACCGGGTGCTGTTTACCGTCTTCGGCGCCGACGTCCGGGTGCTGCAGGTGATCATCGTGCTCGCCGCCGCGATCATTATGGTCGCGCTCGACCGGCTGGTCAGCCGTACCAAGCTCGGCCGCGGCATCCGCGGTGTCGCCGAGGACGCGCCGACGGCGGCCCTGATGGGCATCGACATCGACCGCACCATCTCGATGACGTTCGTGATCGGCGGCGCGCTGGCCGGGGCGGCCGGCTTCCTGTTCGGCACCGCGTTCTCGTTCTCCAACACCATCGGCTTCAACCAGGGCAACAAGGCGTTCGCCGCCGCGGTGCTCGGCGGCATCGGCAACATCCGGGGCGCCATGATGGGCGGCCTGCTGCTCGGCATCGTCGAGGCGCTGGTGCCACCGCTGTCCTTCGTCGGCATCCAGTGGACCGACGTGGTCTCGTTCGTGGTGCTGGTGCTGGTGCTGATCATCCGGCCGACCGGCATTCTCGGCGAGCGACTGGGGAGGGCCGCATGACCGATCAAGGCACCGTCACCGAGAGCCGTCGCGCCCAGCGCGAGGAGTCCACCAACCGTACCGGCCAGCGCGCGGCGCTGCTCAAGCGGCTGGCCGCCTGCCTGGCCGGCGGCGTGGTGCTGGCCCTGATGATCGGCAACCAGGAAGGCACCCAGGAGGACTACGGCCTGGCCTTCCGGCAGGCCGTCTTCGCCCCGCGCATCGTCTTCTTCCTGCTGATCGGGGTGCTGCTGTTCCTGGGCCTGACGTTCTGGCCGCGGATCAGCCCGTACCTGGTCCGGCCCGGCGTCCGGCCGCTGGCCATCGGCGGGTTCACCGTGCTGGTGTCGCAGACCCTGCTGCGCTGGTTCGACCCGCTCGGCGACGGCAAGTTCGGCACCCTGGCCGCCCAGGCCGCCAACACCAATGGCCTGTCGCCGCTGGCCAAGCTGTTCTTCACCACCGGCGTCGCCTGGGCGCTGCTGATCGTCACCTTCGTGCTGGCCGTGACCGCGATCATGCTGCACCAGCGGCTGATCGCCTGGGTGGCGGCGGTGCTGAGCGTGCTGGCCGCGATCTGGGCCTACAGCTCGCACGCGAGCGTGGTGTCGTTCGCCAGGAGCCTCGGCATCGACCACTCGCTCGGCGCCTGGGTGGCCGTGCTCGGCTACCTGACCATGGCCTCCGCCGCCGCGACGGTGGCGGTGTCGCGGACCGAGGTGGCCGACACCGCCGCCTTCGTCAACCGGGCGCTGGGCTGGCGGCCCGGGTTCCCGCTGCTGGTGCTCGGCGCGGTGCTGGGGCTCATCGCCTTCGGCATCGCGACCTGGTTCTCGCCGGCCAACCTGGACGCGACGCTGAGCGACACCCACACCGTCTTCCTCGGCACCGCCCTGGCGCCGCTGGCGGTGCAGTACCTGATCTGGCTGGGCTGGCTGCTCTTCGGCCTCACCCTGGTGGCCGGGATGCTCGCAAGCTACCGCGGCATCGCGGCGCTCGGCTGGGCGGCCGGGGTACTGGGTGCCGCGTCGGTCCTGATCACCCTGATCACGATGTACGACTTCACCAAGCTCGCCGCGCAGCAGAACTTCGACTCCGCGACCGGGCCGTGGCAGAACCTCGGCGCCGGCGGCTGGCTGGCGTGCCTGGCCTTCACGCTGCTGGGCGGTGGCGGCGTGCTCGCCGCGCTGAGCAGCCACCCGCGAGAGGAGCGGGCGGCGAGCAGCGACCGGGTCGGCTTTTCCGGGCGCAAGACGATTCGCACCGAGACCTCGATGACCACCCGCAGCCTGCTGGTGCTGGGCATCGGGCTGGCGCTGTTCTACCCGCCGACGACCACCGAGTTCTGGCAGAAGGTGATCGTCTCCGAGGTCGGCGTCTACGTGCTGCTCGCGATCGGGCTGAACGTGGTGGTCGGCTGGGCCGGCCTGCTCGACCTCGGCTACATCGCCTTCTACGCGATCGGCTCCTACGTCACCGCGTACGTGGTCGGCTCGCTGCCGCACAAGCCGCCGAGCTGGCTGCACCTGAGCCCGCTGTGGGCGATCCCGCTGGCGATCGCGGCCTGCCTGCTGGCCGGCGTGATCCTCGGTGCGCCGACGTTGCGACTGCGCGGTGACTACCTGGCCATCGTGACCCTCGGCTTCGGTGAGATCATCCGGATCGCGGCGATCAACAACCCGGGCAACATCACCAACTCGACCCGGGGCCCGTCGCCGGCGGTGCCGCACCCGGTGGTGCACCTCGGTCCGATCAAGTGGGTCTGGGGCCTGAACAACCTGCAGTACTGGTACCTGCTGCTGTTCCTGATCGTGGTCGTGGTCGTGCTGTTCTACCGGCTGGAGGGCTCCCGGCTCGGCCGGGCCTGGGCCGCCATCCGCGAGGACGAGATCGCCGCGCAGGCCACCGGCATCAATACCACCCGGGTCAAGCTGCTCGCCTTCGCGATCGGTGCCTCGACCTCGGGCGTGGTGGGCGTGTTCTTCGCCAGCCAGGTCGGGTACTTCAACCCGGACAACTTCCTGCTGAACAACTCGGTGCTGGTGGTCGCGTACGTGGTGTTCGGCGGCATGGGTTCGCTGCCCGGCGTGATGGCCGGCGCCGCGGTGCTCACCTGGCTGCCGGAGTTCCTCAAGGACCAGGTGCCCGGCGCGGACCGGCCGATGTGGATCGGCGCCGCGATCCTGGCGATGATGATCTTCCGGCCGGCCGGCCTGATCCCGGCCCGCCGCCGCCGCGCCGAGCTGGCCGGGCTCGACGCGCCGGCCAGCGCGGAGACCCGTGCGGTGCCCGCCTCGGAAGGGATGTGAGCAGGCAGATGACCGCAGTGCAGAGCCAGCACACCGGGACCCGGGACGTGGTCTACGACGTGGACCACGTCACGCTCCGGTTCGGCGGCGTGACCAGCCTGAACGATGTCTCGCTGCAGATGTACCGCGGCGAGATCCTGGCGGTGATCGGGCCGAACGGCGCGGGCAAGACCTCGCTGTTCAACTCGCTCACCGGGGTCTACCGCCCGCAGCAGGGCAGCATCAACCTGGCCGCCCGGCCCGGTGACCAGCCGCGCAGCGTGCTCGGGGCCAAGACCCACGTGGTCAACCACATGGGGGTGGCCCGGACGTTCCAGAACATCCGGCTGTTCCCGGCCCTGACCGCGCTGGAGAACGTCAAGATCGGGGTCGAGACCCGGCAGCGGTCCGGCCCGATCGCGGCGATGCTGGGCATGCCCTGGCAACGGCGGGAGGAGCGGGAGAGCACCAGGCGGGCCTACGAGCTGCTGGCCTTCGTGGGGCTGACCCCCCGCGCCAACGAGCTCGCCGGCTCGCTGGCCTACGGCGAGCAGCGCCGGCTGGAGATCGCCCGGGCGCTGGGCACCAACCCCGGCGTGATCCTGCTGGACGAGCCCGCGGCCGGCACCAACCCGGCCGAGAAGCGCGACCTGGCCGACCTGATCCGGCGGATCAACGTCGAGGACGGCGTGTCGGTGCTGCTGATCGAGCACGACATGAAGCTGGTCATGTCGATCGCGCACCGGCTGGTGGTGCTGAACTTCGGGGAGAAGATCGCCGAGGGGACGCCGGAGCAGATCCAGCGCGACCCGGTGGTGGTCGCGGCCTACCTGGGCAGCTCCGCCGAGGAGGCCGAGCGGGAGATGTCCGAGCACCGGCACGACACGCCGCGCAGCCTGCTGGACGAGACCACCGGACGCCCGGCCGGGCAGGAAGGACCGCACGATGCCTGACATGCTGCTCGAGGTCGACGACATCGAGGTGCGCTACGGCGCGATCAAGGCGCTCAAGGGCGTCTCGTTCACCGTCGGTGAGGGCGAGGTGGTCGCGCTGCTGGGGGCCAACGGCGCCGGCAAGACCACCACCCAGAAGACGGTCTCGGGCATGCTCCGGCCCTCGCTCGGCCAGATCCG
Source organism: Jatrophihabitans sp. (assembly GCA_035507775.1). Classification (GTDB taxonomy): domain Bacteria; phylum Actinomycetota; class Actinomycetes; order Mycobacteriales; family Jatrophihabitantaceae; genus Jatrophihabitans_A. Next base: position 25,533 of record DATJNU010000138.1, on the reverse strand, counting down.
CTACGAAGGCCGGCGGATCGACGGCATCCCGGCGCACGAGCTGATCCGGCTGGGCATCTGCCACGTGCCGGAGGGCCGGCACGTCTTTCCTCGGATGACGGTCGCGGAGAACCTGGAGATGGGCGCGTTCCGGTTCAAGCGCCTCGACCAGGCCGTGCTCGACCACGTGCTGGAGCTCTTCCCTCGGCTGCGGGAGCGGTACAAGCAGCTGTCCGGAACCCTGTCCGGCGGCGAGCAGCAGATGTTGGCCATCGGCCGGGCGCTGATGGGCAAGCCCCGGCTGCTGCTGCTGGACGAGCCGTCGATGGGCCTGGCGCCGCTGATCGTGAAGCAGATCTTCGACATCGTCTCCGAGATCAACGCCGAGGGGGTGACGGTGCTGCTGGTCGAGCAGAACGCCGCCCAGGCGCTCGGGCTGGCGCACCGCGGCTACGTGCTCGAGACCGGCGAGATCGTGCTGCAGGGCTCGGGCCGGGAGCTGCTGGCCGACGACCGGGTGCGGGCCGCGTACCTGGGCGAGGAAATCGCGTCGTAGAGTTCGCTTCGGACACCGTTGGTAACCGGTCACGGCCGCGAGGTCAGCGCGCCGTGACCGGGCCCGCGGCCCGCGATGCGTCGGCGCCGGATTGCCTCTGTCGCGTGCTTCGCGGGCGCGATATGGTGCGAGCTGTTTTGGATGATCGCCCAACAAAACGCGGGCAGATCGTCTGTCGATGTTGTCCAGTCGGGTCGGTAGCCGAGAACCGGGAGTCGATGTGTCGAGGGGCAACGTACGGGTAAGACCGGCCGCAACCTCCGACATCACCGATCTGATCGCCCTGGCCGAGGACAACGGCGTGCTCGACCATGTCGGCCGCCGCGGCCGGAGCGGCCACCGGATCGACCAGAACGCCCTGGTGGAGCGCTATCGCACGCTGCTGTCCGACCTCGACCGGCTGGTGCTGGTGGCGGTCGACGAGGCCAGCGACCAGCTCGTCGGCTTCGCGGTGCTGCTGGAGGAGCGGGTGGGCGTGCTCGCCCCGACCGCGACGCTCTACATCTCACACCTGCTGGTGGCGCCCACCTTCCGCAAGCGGGGGGCCGGCCGGGCGCTGCTGACCGGCGCGGTGCGGCACGCCGAGGACCGCGACATCGACCACGTGGTGGTGGGCGTGCAGGCCGGGGCGCGGGACGCGAACCGGTACGCGGCCCGGCTCGGCTTCGCCCCGCTGGTGGTCCGGCGGATCGCCTCGGTGGCCACCCTGCGGCGCACGCTGGGCATCGTCGACTCGGCCGACCGGGTGGCGATCCGCCGCCGGCGCACCGTGCGCGGGGTGCTGCCCAACCGTGTGATAGGCAAAGGGGCATGATCACCCCCGTCCAGCAGGCAATCCTCGATGAGATGACCCAGCGGTGGGAGGGCAGCGGCGAACTGCTCACCGACCGGATGGGCCTGGAGTACGTCGAGGTCGACCCCAACCGGATCGTGGCCACGGTGCCGGTCGCCGGCAACCGGCAGCCGTACGGGCTCTTCCACGGCGGCGCCTCCGCGGCGCTGGCCGAGACGGTCGGCTCGGTGGCCGCCGCGCTGCATGCCGGCCCCGACTTCATCGCGATGGGCATCGAGCTGAACTGCACCCATCACCGGTCGGCCACCGAGGGCCTGGTGACCGCGGTCTGCACGCCGCTGCACGTCGGGCGCACGGTCTCGTCGTTCGAGATCGTGCTGACCGACCACACCGACCGGCGGATCTGCACCGCCCGGCTGACCTGCGCGATCCGGCCGAAGCACCACGCCGGCCTGGCCGGGCCCGCCTGACCTGCCCGTCGGAAATGCTGTGCGCTCGCGGCGCCAGACAACCTGGGGCCTGCGCCGGACGGCGCCCGGCCCGAAGAATCGGGACGGGCGCCGCTCTGAGCGTCCGATCGTGCCGGCCAGCAGCCGGGATGATCGTCTGGTGCGTGCGGCGAGCCGGCTGCCGTTGACCCGCGCGGAAGAACCGATCAGCTGAAGTTGAACGAATCCACGTTGATGAAGTGGTCGGTGCTTGTGACGAAGCGGAGATACACCGTGTGGTAGCCGGACACGGCCTGGACGGTGCCCGCAGTGTGTCCGACGAATCCGTACTGACCGCGATCGATTGGGCCGGTCACCGACCAGGTCGGGGTGTTGTTCATCGAGTCCAGGTGCACCTCGACGGTGCCAGCCGCGGCCTGCTCCGCCCAGATGCTCACGATGGTCTGACCGGAGAACTGGACGTTGTCGTACCGGAGCCAGTCACCGTTGCTGATGTAGTCGACCTGCGTGATTTGACCGCCGGCCAGGGTATGCACGCCGGTGCCGCTCTGGTCGTTGTACTTCTCTGCCTGGATCAACCAGGTGGCCGGACCCGCTCGGGACGGGCCGACCGGTCCGTTCGGAAGCGACCACTGCTGCGGTCCGTGCCATTGCAGCGGTAGAGCTGCAGCCGGGTGTAGTTGGTCAGGGTGGAGTGCGGATCGTCGAGGCAAAGGCCCGAAGAAGTATTCAAGTATCCGCCGTTGTAGGGCTGCCAGACCTGGCTGGGCGACCCGTTGCAGTCCCAGATCTCCACCTGGGTTCCCTGGGTGGTGCCGCCGTTGACGGTCTGGAGGCACTTGCCCATGTCTGTCAGGGTGCCATCGTCGTTCTGCGACCAGGCCTGCCCGTTGCAGTCGTACAGCTGCACCGGCGTGCCGTTCGCCGGGTTGGAATAGAGGACGTCCAGGCACTTGCCCATCAGGCCGGAACGGACCGGACCGGTGTTCAGGGTCGTCGACGCGTCGGCGGCTGCGGTGTGCAGACCGATCAACGCTCCGGCCAGTAGGGTGAGACTCGCGATTTTGGCTATAAGCCGCATTACTCTCCTTAGCGTTCTTTCGGGACGGTGAACCGTAACAGGGACTGAGGTGGCGACTAGGTCGCCGGGGCGAAGCGATGGCCCGGACGGGATTGGGGCTGGTGGACCGAGACCTGGCCGGGCCCGCCTGAGGGGTGCGTCGCTGGCCGCGCCACGGCCCGGCGGTGCTGTCGGTGGGTCGTCCTAGACTCGGCGCGTGACCGAGGTACTGGACGAGCCCACCCGCACCGACCCCGAGCCCGGCGAGCAGGCCACGCTGCTGCTGATCGACGGCCACTCCATCGCCTACCGGGCGTTCTACGCGCTGCCGGTGGAGAACTTCTCCACCACCACCGGCCAGTCCACCAACGCGGTGTTCGGCTTCACCTCGATGCTGATCAACCTGCTGCGCGACGAGCAGCCCACCCACCTGGCGGTGGCGTTCGACCTGAGCCGCCAGACGTTCCGGGCCGAGCGGTACCCCGAGTACAAGGCCAACCGGGCCAGCACGCCGAGCGAGTTCGGCAGCCAGGTGCCGCTGATCAAGGAGGTGCTGGCGGCCCTGCGGATCCCGATGCTGACCCGGGAGAACTACGAGGCCGACGACATCATCGCCACCCTGACCACCGAGGCCTGCGGGCACGGCATGCGGGTGCTGATCTGCACCGGCGACCGGGACGCGCTGCAGCTGGTGACCGACCAGGTCACGGTGCTGTACCCGCGCAAGGGCGTCTCCGAGCTGACCCGGTTCACCCCGGAGGAGGTCGAGGCCAAGTACGGCCTCACCCCGGCGCAGTACCCGGACTTCGCGGCGCTGCGGGGTGACCCCAGCGACAACCTGCCCAGCATCCCGAGCGTGGGGGAGAAGACCGCGGCCAAGTGGATCCGCGAGTACGGCACCCTCGACGAGCTGGTCGCGCACGTCGACGAGGTCAAGGGCAAGGTCGGCGACGCGCTGCGGGCGCACCTCGGCGGCGTGCTGCAGAACCAGCAGCTCACCCGGCTGGTGCGTGACCTCGACCTCGACCTGGGCGTCAGCGAGCTGGCCCGCCAGCAGTGGGACCGCGACGAGGTGCACCAGCTCTTCGACAACCTGCAGTTCCGGGTGCTCCGGGAACGGCTGTTCGCGACGCTGCCCGCCACCGAACCGGAGGCCACCGGCGGCTTCGAGGTCTCGGTGCGCCGGCTCGGCACCGGCTCGGTCGCGGAGTTCCTGGCCGAGCACGCCAGCGACGGTCGCCGTGCGGGCGTGTCCTTCGCCGGCACCTGGGGCCGCGGCACGGGCACCCTGAACGCGATCACCATCGCCGCCGCCGACGGTGAGGCCGGCTGGATCGACGTCACCGAGCTGGCCCCGGAGGACGACCGGGCGCTGGCCGGCTGGCTGGCCGACGAGAGCCTGCCCAAGGCCGCGCACGACGTGAAGGGCCCGCTGCTGGCACTGGCCGAGCAGGGCTGGCAGCTGGCCGGTGTCACCTCCGACATCCAGCTGGCGGCGTACCTGGTACAGCCGGGGCAGCGGGCCTTCGACCTGGCCGACCTGGCGCTGCGCTACCTCAAGCGCGAGCTGCGCGAGGACTCCGCCGACGACTCCGGCCAGCTGACCCTGGACGGCGGCCTGGAGGCCTCCGACGACGCGCGGGCCGAGGCCGAGGCGGTGCGGGCCGCCGCGGTGCGCGATCTGGCCGATGCCCTCGACGTCGAGCTGGCCGGCCGCGGCGGGGTCGAGCTGCTCACCGAGCTGGAGCTGCCGCTCACCTTCGTGCTGGCCGACATCGAGGCCACCGGCATCGCGGTCGACGCCGAGGTGCTGATCGACCTGCAGTCCGAGCTGGGCGCGGCGGTCAAGGACGCCGAGAGCGAGGCGCACGCCATCGTCGGGCGCCCGTTCAACCTGGGCTCGCCCAAGCAGCTGCAGCAGATCCTCTTCGACGAGCTGGGGCTGCCCAAGACCAAGCGCACCAAGACCGGCTACACCACCGACGCCGACGCGCTCGCCGGCCTGGCCCAGGTCAGCGACAACCCGCTGCTCGGCTACCTGCTCCGGCACCGCGAGGTCACCCGGCTGAAGTCGGTGGTCGACGCGCTGCTGCCGATGATCGACGAGCACGGCCGGGTGCACACCACGTTCAACCAGACCATCGCCGCGACCGGGCGGCTGTCCAGCGTGGACCCGAACCTGCAGAACATCCCGGTCCGGACGGCGGAGGGTCGCCGGATCCGGCAGGCGTTCGTGGCGGGTCCGGGCGCGGACTGCCTGATGACCGCCGACTACAGCCAGATCGAGATGCGGATCATGGCGCACCTGTCCAAGGACGCCGGCCTGATCGAGGCGTTCGGCTCCGGCGAGGACCTGCACACCTTCGTCGCCGCCCGGGCGTTCGACGTCGAGCCGTCCCAGGTGGACGTCGACCTGCGCCGCCGGGTGAAGGCGATGAGCTACGGCCTCGCGTACGGGCTCTCGGCCTACGGCCTGGCCCAGCAGCTCAAGATCACCCCGGACGAGGCGAAGGGCCAGATGGAGGCCTACTTCGCCCGGTTCGGCGGGGTGCGCGACTACCTGTACTCGGTGGTCGAGCAGGCCCGGCAGACCGGCTACACCGAGACCATCATGGGCCGCCGCCGGTACCTGCCGGACCTGACGTCGGACAACCGGCAGCGGCGCGAGATGGCCGAGCGGATGGCCCTCAACGCCCCGATCCAGGGCAGCGCCGCCGACATCATCAAGGTCGCCATGCTCGGCGTGCAGCGCGCGCTGGACGAGGCCGGCCTGCAGTCGAAGCTGCTGCTGCAGGTGCACGACGAGCTGGTGCTCGAGATCGCGGCGGGGGAGCGGGAACAGGTCGAGCAGCTGGTCCGGCGCGAGATGGCCGGCGCCGCCAGCCTCGACGTGGCGATGGAGGTCAGCGTGGGCGTCGGACCGAACTGGGACGCCGCCGCGCACTGAGCCGGGCCCGGCACCCTGTCATGACGAACGGCCGTTATGGCAGTCGATCCCTATCACGGTCGGGGTCGGCGCCAACTGGGACGCCGCCGCGCGCTGAACCTGCTCGGCTGACGCGAGCTAGGGGTGGGAAGACGCGATTCCTGATAGAGTTTCGGCCACCGGCGGGGCGGAGCCTCTGGCGGTGGCGGTGTTCTACCAACCTGAAGCCACCGCGCCAACTCGGGGTTGCTCCTGAGCTGTGTAGCCGCGGCACGTCGCGACCGGCTGCCGTCCATCCGCAGATTCGGTCGTACCGAGGTCGGGCACATCCGCGACTTCCATACCCGATGCCTGGAATGCCGCCAGTCCCCGGGCATCGGGTACGGATCTACATCAGGAGTAATTAGTGACTGAGGTTCCGGTGACTGGGTAGGAACTGAATCCGATGGCTGAGTTGGGCCCAAGGGCTGGGCTGCACTTCGGGGATTGTGACCAGCAGACCGAGGTCGTGTGCGCGTTGGTGTACATGGCGTTGCGCTGCTGCCAGGTGCCGGTCTTGGTACCGGTTCCGGCGAATCCGAAGTTCGCGTAGGGGACGGCGTTGGCCACCCAACATGCGTCACCGGTCTGGCAGGGGTTGTGCACGGTCACCGACGCTGGGGCCGTGAACTGGTGGCCTTGATACTGATCACATTGCCCGTCGCCGAATCGAGGATCACCTGCTTCGGTGTCGAGGATGCGGCGAGCGCAGCCCATTGCTTTGGCACGGACGGAACAGTGCGAGAGTGGCCCGGGCTGGCCGATGCGACGTTCTCGCCGAGCAGGGTTGCCGCAATAGCGACCGACGCAACAGCGAAGGATGCGAGCTTGCGATTCATTGCTTGCCTCCCAAGACGGTTGATCATGCACCCGAGAAATAGGGCAACCCAGACAGGCTAACAGTGATCGGCTGGGTGAACGGGATCTGCTCCCAGCGTGTCCTCCTAGCGCCCGGTGTTCGTGATAAGAATCGGTCGCCATGGCAGCCGTTTCTAATCACGGTCGCCAGCGGCAAGCACCGAGCGCCCGTGCAAACACGGAGCAACGGCTCAGTACGGGTCGTACCGGTCGTGGTGGCCGACCAGCCGCGCGACCGGATACAGCTTCAGCCGCAGCAGCACCTTGATGCCGACGTTGCGCAGCCACCAGGGCAGCTCGGCGGCCATCCGCAGCCGGTCCGCCCGGCTGGGACGGCCCACCTCGAAGAGCGCCAGCGAACCGGTCCTGCGCAGGTAGCGCAGCCGCCCGCCGGGCAGCACGTGCACCAGCAGGCCGAGCGTCACCCCGATCGAGGAGAACGCGTCATGGATCGCCACCCGGCCGCCCTCGGGCAGGAACGAGGCCCAGCGCAGGTCGTCCGACAGCGTCCAGTAGTCGTGCTTGCCGTCGATGTAGAGGAAGTCGATCGGCTGCTGCCAGCCCGGCCGCAGCGCGGTGCTCTTGGCCTCGCGCAGCTCGACCCGGTCCGCCACCCCGGCTCGCACCAGGTTGGCCAGGAACATGTCGCGGGTGGCCGCGCCGCCGAACATGGCGCCCCCGACGAACGGGTCGATCGCCACCACCCGGGCCCCGGCCGCCGCGAGCACCACCGTCGAGCGGCCCTGGTGGCTGCCGATCTCGACGACCAGCCCGCCCGGGGGCACCGCCGTGGCCTGCTGCCAGAGCAGCCGGGCCTGGTCCTCGGTGAGCCAGCCGCCGATGGCACGGGCAGGGGCGAAGGCGGTCTCGAAGGTCTGCTGGGTGGACATCGGATCAGCACGGTACGGCATCGCCGCCGCGGTATCGATGACGACGCAGTCGGACGCCGTTGCGTGCTTTCGTCGTCCGGTGGGTGTTTGATACGCGTCATGTCCCGACACGACTTCGGCCTCCGGGTCGCCGCCGCCAGCGTCGCGGCGGCCGCCCTCGTCCTTGCCGGTTGCTCCGACACCTCCACCCCGCTGGCCGGCCGGGCCAAGCAGGTGCAGGCCACCGCCTCGAACGTCTCGTTCAGGCAGTGCGGTGAGCAGTGCACCGGCGAGATCGACGGCGCCAAGTACACGATCAAGCTGCCGCCCCGCTGGAACGGGACGCTGCTGCTCTACTCCCACGGTTACCGGTTCGCCACGCCGGCCCCGCCGACCTTCTCGCCGGTGAGCACCGACGCCCAGGTGTCGTCCACCGACAGCGACGGCTCCGGCACCGACCCGCTCAGCGCCGCGCTGCTGAGCCAGGGCTACGCGCTGGCCGGTTCGTCGTACAAGTCCAACGGCTGGGCGGTCGCCGACGGCGTCAAGGCCGGCGAGGACCTGCACGCCAAGTTCGTCCAGCTGGTCGGCAAGCCCCAGCGCACCTACGTCTGGGGCGACTCGTTGGGCGGCCTGATCACCGAGATCCTGGCCGAGCGCAACCCGACCTGGGTGGACGGCTCGGCTCCGATGTGCGGCGCGCTGGCCGGGCCGAACTACAACTTCGACGTGGCCCTCGACGTGGCCTACGCGGTGAAGGCGCTGATCGACCCGAAGCTCAAGCTCACCGGGTACGCCAGCGACACCGAGGCGGCCACCAACTGGCAGCAGGCCGAGGCCGCGGTCGAGAAGGCCGCCGCCGACACCGCCGGCGGCGGCACCGCGAAGGTGCTGTTCATCGCCGCGCTGGCCGACGCGCCGACCCAGACCGCCACCTACGACGGGCACGACCTGGTCTCGCAGGTCAAGGCCCGGGTCGAGGCGCTGCTCACCGCGCTGGCCTTCGGCACCAGCGGCCGGTACGAGCTGGAGCAGCGGGTCGGCGGTGACCCGTCGGAGAACACCCAGGCCGACTACACCGCCCGGATCAGCAGCTCCGAGGCCAGCCTGATCGCCGCGGCCGGCGGCAACGTCGCGGCGCTGGAGAAGAAGCTCGACAGCGTCCCGCGAGTCACCGCCGACAGCCAGGCCCGGACCGGCATCGAGGGCCTCGGCGACACCACCGGCCAGCTCGCCGTCCCGACCGTGACCATGCACACCCAGGCCGACCCGCTGGTGCTGGTGCAGAACGAGACGGTCTTCGCCGGCCGGACGCTGGCCAAGCAGCAGTCGGGCCGGCTGGTGCAGCTCTACATCGCCGCGCCGAGCACGTACTCCGAGAGCAGCAAGGCACCGTACGGCGCCGGCCACTGCAACTTCTCCGACCAGCAGCGGGAAGGGCTGATCGCCACCCTGGACGGCTGGGTGCGCAACAACGTCTACCCCAACCAGGCCGGCCTGCAGAACGCGTTCGGTCCCGGGCTGGACCCGGCCTTCACTCCCGGTCCATGGCCGGGTAACGAGAGCTGACCCGGCCCGGCCGGTCCCGCCTGCCCGGCCGCAGCCGCAGCGTGACCGCGCAGCCGGCGGCGACCAGGTTGATCAGGCACATCAGCCCGATCACCTGGTGCACCGCCGGCTGCGCGCCGAGGCTGAACGCCGCCACCGTCTCGGCGGCCACGGTCAGCCAGATCAGCGCGGTCACGCCCAGGCTGCGCACCGCCAGGCCCGCCACCAGGGTGAACTGCACGACCGCCAGGCAGCTGCCGAGCAGGGCATACAGCCAGACCTGGGACGCGAGCTCGGGGTAGCGGTCGCCGGCCACCACCTCGGCCGCTAGCCAGCCGAACGGCCAGCAGGCCAGCGTGATCGCCGCGCCCAGGCCGGCGATCGCGGCCACCGCGCGGACGAACACCCGGTGGTGCCGGCCCGGATCGGTGAGCGCGGCGAAGAGCACGTTCGCCACCGACTGCGGCAGCCACAGGATGCCCTTGGTCAGGATCGAGCCGGCCGCGTACACCGCCGCGGCGTGCGTCGGCAGCACATGCCGGGCCAGCAGCACGTCCGCCACGCTCAGCACCAGGAAGATCCCGTACGCGTGCGAGGCGTGCACCGACTCCACCACCAGCGGCCGGAGCAACCGCCAGCCTCCGGCTGCCCGCCGCCGCAGCTCCGGCAGCGCCCACACCGAGCCGGCCGCCGCCAGGTTGACGCCGATCGCGATCGCCGTGACGCTGCCGGTCGCGGTGCCGGCCAGCAGCAGCCCGACCAGCCCGGCCAGCGACTTGCCGGCGATGCCGACGAAGGTGATCACGGCCAGGCCGGTGAACCGCTGCTCACCCTGCACCACGCCCTGGCACAGGCCCTGCACCGCCGCGGCCGGGAGCGCGACGGCGACCAGCAGCAGGTCGAGCAGCGAGGGCAGGTGCAGGAAGGACCGCAGCGCCGGAGCGATCGCCGCGACCAGCAGGCCGGCGGCGGCGCCGATCAGCAGCCCGGCCTGCCAGAGCCCGCGGTCCTGGCCGGTGGCCATCCGCCGGGCGCCCACCGCCTGCAGCGCGAACGACGGGACGGAGCCGATCAGCAGCAGGTTGATCAGCGTGACCAGGCTGGCGTAGCCGTCCGCACCGAGCCGGCGCGCGGCGAGCAGCACCAGCAGGTAGCTCAGGAGGTTGCCCAGCCAGCCGGCCCCGGTCACCCCGACCAGGCCACGGGCCAGCGCCCGGGTGCGCCGTTCGGACACGAGCTCGGTCCTTCCGCAGCGGGCTACAGTGCTGATCGCCAGTAGAGGGTAACGCCGCCGCCGTCGTGCCCACCGCAGCCGTCGGAAGGTCGTGCTCCGTGCTCCCGCGCCGCGTGCCCGGCCGGTTCGACCGGTTCCGTGCCGCCGACCTGTTCGTGGTGCTGCTGACCGGCTGGCTGCTCTGGCCGCAGCGGCACGGCGGTTATGGCCTCGCCCACGACATGGTCTTCACCCCGCACCAGCCGTTGAACGCGGGCTCGGTCGGGCTCGGCTCGGCGCCGCCCCGAGCGGTGCCGCTGGACGCGCTGGTGGCGCTGGCCGGCAAGCTGCTCGGCGGCCAGCTGACCGGCCGGATCGCGCTGGCGGTGCCGCTGCTGCTCGCCGGCTGGGGGAGCAGCCGGCTGGTCTCGCACTGCGTCGGAGCGTCCGGACGGGGTGGTGCCCGCCCGACGTCCCCGGTCGGACCGCTGAGGCGCGCACCACAACCAGCTGCCGGCTCGCGGCAGGCACACCTGCCCGCGCTGCTGCTGGCCGGTGGCTGCGCGGTGTGGAACCCGTACCTGGTCGAGCGGCTGGCACTCGGCCAGTGGGCCCTGCTGTGGTGCTACGGCGCCCTGCCGTGGCTGGTCCGCGCGGCCGACCGGCTGCGGACCGGCACCGGGCCCCGACCCTGGCCCGGGCTGATCTGCGCGCTGGCCGCCTGCGCGATCACGCCCACCGGCGGGCTGATCGGGGCGGCGGTCGCGGTGACGGTTGGCTGGTCGGGGCGCGACCGCCGCACCGCCGGGCTCGTTGGCGTGGCCGTGCTGGTGCAGCTGCCCTGGCTGCTGCCGGCGCTCACCACCCCGGCCGCGGCCACCAGCGATCCCCGCGCGGTGGCCGCGTTCGCCGCCCGGGCCGAGCACGCCGGCGGGGCGCTGGCCAGCCTGGTCGGGCTCGGCGGCAGCTGGAACGCCGACGTGATGCCCGCCAGCCGGTCCGGCCTGCTCGGGTACCTGACCGCGGCCGCGGTGCTGGCCGCGCTGGTGGCCGGCGCCCGGCTGGTACGGCCCAGGGCGCTGGCGGTCCGGCTGGCCGGGCTGGCGGGCGCGTCCCTGCTGGTGGCCGCGGCCGCGAGCCTGCCCGGGCCGGCGGCCGCGGTCCGGTGGGCGGTCCGGACGCTGCCCGGCGCCGGCCTGCTGCGCGACGGGCAGAAGTGGCTGATGCCGTTCGTGCTGCTGGCGGTGCTGGCCGGGGCGCTGGCGGTGGACCGGCTGCGGCTCGGCCAGCCGGCGGCCCGGCTGCTGCTCGCGGTGGCCGCCGCCCTGCTGCCACTGGCCCTGCTGCCCGACGCGCCCGCGACGCTGCGGCTGCCGCTGACCCCGGTGCACTACCCGGCGGGCTGGGCGCCGGTGGCCGCACGGGTGGCGGGCAGCCACACCCGGGTGCTGGTGCTGCCGTTCGCCTCGTACCGGGCCTTCGACTGGGCACCGGGCCGCTCGGTGATCGACCCGGCGCCGCGGCTGCTGGACGCGCCGACCGTGGTGGACGACCGGCTGGTGGTCGGCGGCACCGGATCGGGAGCGGCCACCGGATCGGGAGCGGCCACCGGGTCGGGAGCGGCCACCGTGCTGGGTGGCGAGGATCCGGCGGCGGCCCGGGTCGGCCGGCTGCTGGCCGGGCGGCCGTCCGGGCCGGAGCTGGCCGCCGGGCTGGCCCGGCTCGGCGTCGGCTGGGTGGTGGTCGAGGCCGACACCGCCGGGCCGCCGCTGCCGGAGCTGTCCGGGCTGCGGCCGCAGCCGGCCGGGCCGGGCGTCCGGCTCTACCGGGTGCCGGGTGACATCGCGGCCGAACCTGCCGACACCGCAAGGGCGATCCTCGTCGTGGGGCCCGACCTGCTGGTCGGCCTGGTGGTCCTGGCGGCGGCCGGAATGGCGGTGGGACGCGCCCGGGCGAACGCCGGACGCGGGCCGGGGTCCTTGCTACACTCGCCGGTAACTTCCGGGTGACCTGGACAGCCGTGAGGGCTGGGAGGAGACAGCGTGGGCAAGCTCGTCGGGCTGATCGTCAGCGCGATCGTCGGTGCGGCGCTGGCCGGCGTCGTGGTGACCGGGGTGGTCTCGTCGAACACCGCCGCGCCCAAGCACAACCCCGCCTCCGCCCCGATCGTCAACTACGGCAACCGCTGACCGCCGGCACGCCCTGACGGCGCTCCCTGACCGCTGGCCCAGCAGTGCGGCCAGGGCGTCTCAGTCCGGCAGGATCAGCCGTTCGAAGCGCGCCGCCGAGGACTGCCAGTCGAAGTGCCCGGCCCGTTCGCGGGCCTTCTTGCCCATCGCCAGCCGGGCCTCGGTGTCGGTCAGCAGCCACCGCGCGCGCTCGGTCAGCTCGGCCTGGTCGGTCACCAGCAGCCCGGTCTCGCCGTCCTGGATCGACTCGGTGACGCCGCCGGCGCTGCGATAGCCGATCGCCGGCACCGACCGGGCCGCCGCCTCCATGATCGCGATGCCCCAGCCCTCCTTCACCGACGGCACCAGCATCAGCCAGGCCTCGTCCAGCAGCCGGTCGCGTTCGGCGTCGGTGACCTGGCCGTGGAAGGTGACCCGGCCGGCCACACCCAGCCGGTCGGCGTGCGCGGCCAGCTCGGAGTGCCACCAGCCGTCGCCGATCACGTCCATCCGCAGCTCCGGTAGGTGCGGCGCCAGCGCGGCCAGGGTGTCGAGGGCGTGCTCCACCTGCTTGTGCGGCACCAGCCGGCCGAGCACGCAGATCCGCGGCGTCGCCGAGCGGGGCAGCAGCCGGGACGGGTGCGGCACGTCGATGCCGTTGCACACGACGTCGATCCGGCCGGCGTCGACGCCCAGCCCCACCAGGTCGGCGCGGGACGACTCGGAGACGGTGACGTACGGCTGCCGGCGGTAGAGGCGCGGTGCGAACCGGGACTCCAGCCACCAGCCGAGCCGGCCCTGCAGGCCCGGGTAGATGATCTGCCACTGCTCGCGGTGCACATGGTGCACCAGCACCCGGACGCCCCGCCGGCGCACCAGGGTGCTGGCGAACGGCAGGCCGTTGTGCACGTCCACCACCGCGTCGGCCCGCCGGCCGGCGGCCGAGAGCAGGTAGGCCAGGGCGTGCGGGTAGACGGTCAGCCGGCCGCCCCGGCGGCGGAACCGCACCCCGTCGCGCAGCTCGTCGGCCGGCGCGTTGGCATGCGCGGAGCACTGGATGACCACCTCGTGCCCGCGGGCGGCGAGCCACCGGGCCATGTGCTCGACGTAGACCTCCGAGCCGCCGCCATCCGGATGCGCGGTGTCCCGCCAGACCAGGAACACCACGCGGCGTGCGGTGCGCGCTCTGCTGACCATTGCTCCCCGTCACCCCGAGAACCGAGTTACCGGAGGGTAGCCCACCACGCCGGCGGGTGACACCGAATCGCGGCAGGCCCGCGCCGGCCGGGTACGGTTCGCCGGTGCGCGCTGTCCGTCCTGCCGGCAGCCGGGCCGGGCTGGCACGCTCGGTCCGGCTGTTCCGGCTGTTCCTGCGGGAGCAGTCGGACCCCGAGCTGTTCTACTCCGCGCTGGCCGCCGACTCGGTGGCCCAGCTGCGGCAGTGGGCGCCGCTGCCCGGCGCGCTGGTGATCGACGTCGGCGGCGGGCCGGGCTACTTCGGGCGGGCCTTCGCCGCCGCCGGCGCCCGGTACGTCGGCATCGAGCTGGACGCGCCGACCGACCTGCCGGCCGAGGCCCACGCCCTGGTGGCCAGCGCGACGGCGCTGCCGCTGCGGACCGGTTCGGTGGACCTCGCCTACAGCTCGAACGTGGTGGAGCACCTCGCCGAGCCGTGGCGGATGGCCGCCGAGATGGTGCGGGTGACCCGGCCCGGCGGGCTGGTCTACCTGTCGTTCACGCCGTGGCTGTCGCCCTGGGGTGGGCACGAGACGGCGCCGTGGCACTACCTGGGTGGTGACCGGGCCCGCCGCCGGTACGCCCGCAGGCACGGCCGGGAGCCGAAGAACGCCTACGGCCGGACGCTCTTCGCGCACCGGGTGGACGAGGCGCTGCGCTGGGCCGCCGGCTGTCCCGACGTGCAGGTGCTGGCGGCGCTGCCCAGATACCATCCGCGGTGGGCGTGGTGGCTGGCCCGGGTGCCGGCCGTGCGCGAGGTGGCGCTGTGGAACCTCGCCCTCGTGCTGCGCAAGCGATGAATCCTGGTGATGCGCGAACGATGAGCTCTGGTGACGCGCGAACGATGACGGGCAGGCATCCCGCCGAGCCCCTGGCGGTGCAGCGGCTGCGGCTGGCCACGATCAGCCTCGCGGTCGCGGTGCTGGTGTTCGCGCAGAGCGCCGGCCAGACCGCGCCCGATACCAAGCTCGACCTGGTGGTCAGCCCGCTGCGGTTCCTGCGCCGATCGCTGACCCTGTGGGATCCGACCGGTGCGGCCGGCCAGCTGCAGAACCAGGCCTACGGCTATCTCTTCCCGATGGGGCCGTTCTTCGCCCTCGGCAAGCTGGCCGCGCTGCCGGCCTGGGTCATCCAGCGCGGCTGGGAGTCGGCGCTGGTGGTGGCGGCGTTCCTCGGCGTGGTGCGGCTGGCCCGGCTGCTCGGCACCGAGGCGTTCTGGCCGAAGGTGGCGGCCGGGCTCACCTACGCCTTGGCGCCCCGGATGCTCACCGAGCTCGGCTCGATCTCGTCCGAGCTGATGCCGGTCGCGGTGCTGCCGTGGCTGATGATCCCGCTGGTGCGTGGCAGCCAGGGTGGGTCGCCGCGCCGGGCCGGCACCCGCGCCGGGCTGGCGCTGCTGTTCGCCGGCGGGGTGAACGCCGCGGCCACGCTGGCGGTGCTGCCGGCCCCGGCACTGTGGCTGCTCACCCGGGCGCCGGGCCCGCGCCGGCGGCGGCTGGCCGGCTGGTTCGCCGTCGGCGTCGCGCTCAGCTGTGCCTGGTGGCTGATCCCGCTGCTGCTGCTGGGCAAGTACAGCCCGCGGTTCCTGGACTACATCGAGTCGGCCCAGATCACCACCGGCCCGACCAGCCTGATCGCGATGCTGTCGGGCAACGACCACTGGCAGTCCTACCTGGGCGCCAACATCTGGCCGGCCGGCTGGGTGCTGGTGACCGTCCCGGTGGTGGTGCTGGCCACCGCCGGGGTGGCCGCCGCGGGGCTCGCCGGCCTGGCCCGCCGCGACCTGCCGCACCGGCTGTTCTGGCGCGGGCTGCTGCTGGCCGGCCTGGTGCTGCTGGGCATGGGCTTCGTCGCGCACGTCGGGCCGCCGGCCGGCTCCACCGTGCGGACCCTGCTGGACGGCCCGCTCAACGCCTTCCGCAACGTGCACAAGTTCGACCCGCTGATCCGGCTGCCGGTCGCGATCGGAGTCGGCCACCTGGCCAGCCGGGTCCGGGTGCCGGTCAGCGTCCGGCTGCGCGGCATGCCGGTGCAGGCCCGGCTGCTGGCCGGGCTGCTGGTGCTGGCGGTCGGCGCCCTGGCGATCAGCCCGGCGATCGTCAACCGGCTGGTCCCGCAGGGCCGGAGCACGGTCGAGGCCAGCTGGTGGCGCCAGACCGGCGACTGGCTCGGTAGCCACGACGGCGCCGGCCGGGCGCTGGTGGTGCCCGGCGCGGCCCGCCCGGTGTACAGCTGGGGCGCCACCGTCGACGACGCGTTGCAACCGGTGGCGACCGGGCCGTGGACGGTGCGCGACGGCATCCCGCTGGCCCCGGCCGCCTACATCCGGCTGCTGGACGACGTCTCGCTGCGGCTGGCGGCCGGCCGGCGCGACGACACGCTGCCGCAGCTGCTGGCCCGGTCGGGCATCCGGTACCTGATCGTGCGCAACGACCTGGACACGGCCGCCTCCGGCAGCACCGGCCAGGCGCTGCTGCAGGCCACCGTCGACGACACCCCGGGCCTGAGCCCGGTGGCCGGCTTCGGCCCGGACGACCGGTTCGCCGCGCCGGCCGGGCAGCTGGTCGACCTCGGGGCCACCGTGCCGCGGCCGATGGTGCAGATCTACGCGGTGGCGGGCTGGGCCGGTGAGGTGGGCCTGCTGCCGGCGGCCGGCGCGGTCACCGCGACCGGTTCGGCCGACCAGCTCGGCGCGGTGCTGGCCGGCGGCATCCCGGCGAGCAGCCCGGTGCTGTTCTCCGGCAGCGGCGACGCCTCGGTGGTGACCGACGGCATCCCGCGGCGGGAGGCGAACTTCGGCCAGACCGGGGCCGCCCAGGCCACCCTGACCGCCGGCCAGCCGTTCGGCCAGCAGCGGGCCGCGCACGACTACCTGCCGCCGGACCCCGGGACGCTGTCGACGATGGCCTACCGCGGCGCGGTGACCGACGTCCGGGCCTCCTCCTCCGGCGCGGACGCCGGCGCGCTGATCAACCCCGGCCCGGCCAACGGCCCGTGGTCGGCGCTCGACGGCGACCCGGACACCGCCTGGCGCACCAGTTCCTTCGGCGGCCCCGCCGGGCAGTGGCTGTCGGTCGCCTTCGACCAGCCGTACCCGGTGACCAGGCTGCAGCTCGCGTTCGCCGCCGGCCTGGGCTACCCGAGCCGGATCCGGATCACCACCGACGCCGGCAGCCGGGACTCCGACGTCACCCCCGGGCCGCTGCTGCAGACGGTGCTGGCGGTGCCCGGTGCCACCAGGACGCTGCGGATCACCGTGCTCGACGCGACCGGCCAGTCGGTCGGCATCGCCACCCTGGCCGTGCCCGGCATCGCCGCCACCCGGACCCTGGTGGTGCCGACCGGGCGCACCGCGCCGGACCTGATGACCTTCGCGGTGCCGGCCGGCGGCCGCTCCGGCTGCCTGACCGTGCGCGGCCGGGCCGCCTGCGACCCGGCGTTCGCGGCCCAGGGGGAGAGCGACGGGCTGATCGACCGGACGTTCCACCAGCCGCAGCCCGCCGACTACCGGCCGGCCGTCACGGTGACCGCCCGGCCGGGCGCGGCGCTGGACCAGCTGCTGGACGCCGGCAACGGCATCGCCGCCACCGCCAGCTCGACCGATTCCGCCGACCCCCGGGAACGGCCCGGCGCGGCGGTCGACGGCGACTCGGCGACCGGCTGGGTGGCCGCCCCCGGTGACCTGAAACCGACCCTCACGCTGGCCTTCGCCGCGCCGCGGACGGTGTCGGTGCTGCGGCTGAGCACCGATCCGGACGCGCCGGCCGCCCGGCCGACCGAGGTCCGGGTGACGGCGGCCGGCCGGCACTGGACGCTGCCGGTGCCCAGTACCGGCCTGCTCCGGCTGCCGGCCCCGGTGTCGACGTCGCGGCTGGCGATCACCGTGCTCACGGCACAGCTGCGGGTGGAGTCCAGCACGCTGACCGGCACCCGGCGGCTGCTGCCGGCCGGGATCAGCGAGGTGAGCCTCGACGGCGGCTACCCGCCGGCGGCCACCGCGCCGGTGCGCTTCGGCTGCGGCTCGGGGCTGGTGCTGCAGGTGGACGGCCGGCCGGTGCCGTTCCAGGCCAGCGCGACCCGGGCCCAGCTGCTCGGCGGGGCGCCGTTCACCGCCACCCCCTGCGGGACGGCGCCGGTCGGCCTGGCCCGGGGCACCCACGACCTGCGGATCGCCGCCGACCTGACCCTGCAGCCGACCCGGCTGGTGCTCACCCGGGTCGGCGCGACGCTGGCCGGCGGTGTCGCCCCGGGCATCGTCGCCCCGGGCCACTGGGGCGCCACCGACCGGACGGTCGACCTGGACGCCAGCGCCGCCGCGATCCTGGTGGTGCGGGAGAACGCCAACGCCGGCTGGCAGGCCTTGCTCGGCGGCCATCGGCTGGCGCCGGTCACGGTGGACGGCTGGATGCAGGGCTGGCGGGTGCCGGCCGGCAGCCGGGGCACCGTGACGCTGCGCTTCACCCCGCAGCGCACCTTCGACGCCGGCCTGGTGCTCGGGCTGCTCGCGGTGCTGGCGCTGCTGTGGCTGGCGTTCGGTCGCAGTCGCGAGGACAGCGCCCCCGCGGCGATCGGGGAGTGGCCGGCCCCGCGCTGGCTGCCCCCGGTGCTGGCGCTGGCCGGCGCGCTGGCGCTGACCGGCCCGGTCGGCCTGCTGGTGGCGGCCACCGTCCTGCTCGCGGCCCGGTCCCGCCGGCTGCCGTACTGGCTGGCCGCGGTGCTGGTGCCGCTCGCCGCGCTCGGACCCGCGTACGGGCACAGCGGCACCGCGGCCAGCCGGGGCGGGCTGTGGTGGGTTCAGCTGCTCTGCATCGCCGGCGTGACGCTCGCGGTGGCCGCGGGCTGGCGCCAGGACGGCCGGGAGAACCGGCGCAGCAGGGGCCGCTCGAAGCAGAACCAGGACAGCGTGCCCAGCGCGGTAGCCGATATGGCGGTGAGCCCGAACGTCTCCCAGTAGTGGCCCTGGAAGACCGGCAGGTGCAGGTCGCGCTGCAGCAGGATCAGCATCGGCAGGTGCCACAGGTACACGCCGTAGGAGATCTCGCCGAAGAACCGCGCCACCCGGTTGCCGAGCAGCCGGCCGACCAGCCCGGCCTCGCCGCCGAGGGTCAGCGGCAGCATCATCAGGAACACCAGCACGCCCTCTCCCACGTTCTTGGTGACGTGCTGCCAGCCGGTGCTCTGCTCCAGTCCGAGCGGGCCGCCGACCGGCAGTGTGATGAACCAGTACAGGACGAAGGCCGCCAGCCAGCACTGCCCCGGGGCGCCCGCCCACTGCGCCAGCCACTGCCGCGGCCGGGCCAGCGCGGTGCAGCCGGCCGGGCTGACCGACAGCAGGGCCAGCAGCATGCCGAGCGCGAACCAGTCGATGGTGCCGGGCAGCCAGTCCAGCGCCGGCACGCCCAGCGCAGGCAGGTGGAACGCCAGCAGCTGCCAGCCGACGCTGCCGGCGAAGAGCAGCGCCAGCAGCGTCACCTGCTCGCCGAGCACCTGGTTCGCCGAACCCGGCCGGCGCAGCGACAGCGCGATCGCCGGCAGCACCAGGTAGAACGACACCTCGACCACCAGCGTCCACATGTGGGTCAGCGACGGGTCGACGTTGTGGTGGTCGTAGGTCTGGGTGAGGGTCAGGTACGACAGCCAGTCGCCGGGGCTGGCCCGGCGGCTGGTCAGCAGGCCGAGGGTCACCGCGTTGGCCAGCCAGAACGCCGGCAGCACCCGCACCGCCCGCCGCCAGTAGAACTCGCCGACCTCCGGTGCCGGCCGGCCGCGGAACCGGTTCGCCAGGAACGGCCGGTAGAGCAGGAACCCCGACAGCATCAGGAAGATCGGCACCGAGGCGTCAAGCCGGGAGATCCACGGTGCCAGCGGGTGGGCGCCGAAGGACTCCGCGGTGGCGAAGCCGACGTGGGTCGCCATCACCGCGTAGCAGGCGATCGCCCGCATCCCGTCGAGGGCGGCGAACCGTTGCCCCTGACCGCCCTGCCCCCGACCGCCCTGACCGCCGGCCGGCCGCGTGCCGGTCACTTCTGCACCGCCAGCGGGACGCCGACCTGCACCGCGCCGAAGCAGACCCGCGCGTCGGCCGACTCGCTGCGGATCACCACGGCGGCCGGCCGGGCCAGCGGCAGCCGGAAGTAGACGTTGCCGAGCTGGTCGTTGAGCGCGGTGCGGCTGCCGCGCACCGGCACGATCGCCCGGCCGGTGGCATCGCGCAGGCTGATGTTCAGCACCGAGGGCAGCTGCTGCAGGTAGCTGATCTTCAGGAAGTACTCGTTGATGGTGGGGGTGCTCGACAGCGGGATCGTCCAGCTGCCCTGGCCCTGCACCAGCGCGGTGCAGAGCGTGTGCGGCCGCTGGACCCCCTGGGCGACCGCGAAGAGCTGGCCGGGCGAGAGGGTGCCGTCGTCGTTGACCACCATCGGGTCGGTGTCCGGCGCGTCGAACCGGGCCGGCACCCCGGCCAGGTGCAGCACGTCGGAGATGTGGTTGCCGCTGGAGAAGAACGCCAGCACCGACTGCGGCACCGGGCCGTCCCAGAGGTTGACCCGGGGACCGGCCGCGCGCACCGACCGGCTCAGCGTGTCGAGGTAGCGCTGGGACGGGTTCTGCGCCCACCGGTGGGTGAACCGCACGTCGGTGACCAGGACCGAACCGAGCAGCGCCAGCCCGGTCACCACCGCGACGGCGGCCGTGCCGTGCCGTGCCCACGTCCGGCCGAGCCAGGGCCAGCCGCTGCCCGGGTGCGGCAGCCGGCGCCCGGCCCGGTGCAGCGCACCGGGCACCCGGGTCGGCCGGGTGGGCAGCAGCGACAGCGCCGCCGCCACGGTGGAGGGCACCGCCAGCACGAAGGCGTAGTTGAACGCCCGCGGGGTGAGGTCCTTGTAGATCCAGAACCGGCCCACCGCGACCAGCAGGGTGCCCAGCACGAAGACGGCCACCGGCATCGCCCAGGCCAGCAGCGCGCGCGGCCCGGTGCGCAGCAGCGCGATCGCCAGCACCAGGCCGAGCAGCACCTGCGCCACGATCACCGCGGCCAGCGCCGGGTAGGCGACCGGGAAGTAGACGTCGCCGTAGTAGAACCAGTGCCAGGGGCCGCCGAACAGCGCCGGGACGAAGGTGTCGAGCCAGCCGACCCGCAGCACCTCGGCCGCGCCGCCGACCCCGAACGGGTGCGCCGAGCCGCCGTACGAGCCGGCCAGGAAGAACGTCACCCAGGCGCCCAGCAGCACCCCGTGCGCGGCGAGGCCGGGCCACTGCCGCAGCGTGGCGCGCAGCCGGTCCCGCGCGTCGCCGGCGTGCAGGAAGCCGAACGACAGGATCGGCAGCATCAGCACGACCAGCGCCGAGACCTCCCAGAACAGCACCGCCACCAGCAGGCAGGCGGCGCTGCCGGCCGCGTAGCCGAACCGGCCGCGGCGGGCGTACTCGACGTGCAACGACAGCGCCAGCACCACGAACAGCTGGGCCGACAGCAGGTGCACCGAGGTGGTGAGCCACACCGTTCCCGGGATCAGCAGCGGGCTGGTGGCATACCAGGCCAGCACGCCCAGCACCCCCGGGCGCAGGCCGACCAGCCGGACCAGCAGCCGGTACATCAGCAGCGTGGTGGCCGCCTGCAGCACGATCCGGACCGGGATGGTGACGCCGTAGTGCAGCCGGGTGGTCCGGTTCATCAGCCAGAACACCAGTCGCAGCCCGGGCACGAAGTGGTCGTTCACCGGCGCGGTCAGGTAGCCCCAGCCCAACGAGCGGCCGGTCGCCTCGGACATGTAGCTGAGATCGTCGGCGTAGAACGAGCCCCGGCTGGCGATCACCCCGATCAGGACGGCCTGGACGGCGACGATAGCGGCGAGCGCCAGGGCGTAGGCGTCCACCCGGAACCGGACGTGCACGATCCGGCCGGGGGAGGAGGCGGCCGCCGGTTCCGGGCCGGCCAGCTCGGGATCGGTCGATGCCGGGCCGGGCTCGGCCTGCATGACCGGACGCGCCGTGGAACTCGATTCGGCGATGACAGGTCCCCCTAGCTGCGGCAACTGCGGCGTTGCCAGATTGTTTCGCAGAGATGTTACGGAGTCCCGCTACCCGCTGGTAGCGTGCCACGACATCCGTTTTCCGGTTACGTGCCGGTGAAAATGCGAGAACTGGAGCAGGCGTGCGCAAGGCGCTGTCGTTCGTACTCATCGGGATTGGCGTGTTCTGCCTGGTGCTGGCCGCCGGTCTGCGGTTCTGGGCGCCGTCCCACGCCGAGAAGACCCCGCTCAACCTCGACATCAAGCAGGTCGCCACCGGCCCCGCGACGATCCTCAACGCGAGCACCGGGCAGACCGAGCAGACCAACCTGATCGCCACCCGCCGGGTGCGCACCGACTCCACGGCCTCGGACTCCAAGGTCACCGTCGTGCAGGAGACGCTCTGCATCGTCAAGGACGTCGACAACCCGCCGGAATGCGTCGACGCCCAGGACCCGCAGCAGCGACTGCTGTCCTTCACCACCGACCGGGTGGCCGCCGACCGCAAGACCGCCGAGTCGGTCAACGACCCGAAGTACCACGAGAACGTCAACGGCGACACCTCGGCCAAGCACGTGGGCCTGAGCTACAAGTGGCCGTTCAACGCCAAGAAGCAGACCTACAAGTTCTACGATCCGGTGTCGGAGCAGGCCCCGGACGCCCGGTTCATCGGCACCGAGAAGCTCGCCGGGCTGAACCTGTACAAGTACGAGGCGGTCATCGACAACATCGACCTGCCGGTCGGCCCCGGCATCCCCGGCAAGTACAGCGATACCCGGACGGTCTGGATCGACCCGGTCACCGGCGTGATCGTGAAGGGCGTCGAGCACCAGGTGCGCACGCTGGCCAACGGCACGCCGGCGCTCGACACCACCCTGACCTTCGACCAGGACGCCATCAACTACCAGGCCAAGCAGGCCAAGGACGGTCGCAACAAGATCGACCTGCTCACCGTCTGGCTGCCGCTGCTGGCACTGGTGGTCGGCCTGATCGCGTTCGCGATCGGCGTGCTGCTGCTCCGCCGGCCGCCGAACGAGGCGCCGCCGCAGCACGCCGCGGTCGAGGAGCCGCTGGAGAGGGTCTGACCGACCCGGACGGTCAGCTCGCAAGCTCGCTGACGACCCGGACGGTCAGCTCGCAAGCTCGCTGACGAAGATCGCGGTGCCCGGCAGCAGCCTGCCGCGCAACGGCGACCAGCCGCCCCAGACGCTCTCCTGGCCGTCCGGCCACTCCGGCTCGACCACGTCCAGCAGCCGGAAGCCGGCGGCGACCAGGTCCCGCACCCGGTCGCCGAGGGTCCGGTGGTGCTCGACGTAGGTCGCCCCGCCGGCGCCGTCGAACTCGACGTACGGGCTGCGGTCGAAGTACGACATCGAGGCGGTCAGGCCGTCCGGGCCGGGGGAGTCCGGAAAGGCCCACCGGATCGGGTGGCTGACCGAGAACACCCAGCGCCCGCCCGGCCGCAGCACCCGGGCCACCTCGGCGAACACCGCGCCGGGGTCGGCCACGAACGGCAGCGCCCCGTAGGCGCTGAAGGCCAGGTCGAAGCAGCGGTCGCGAAACGGCAGCCGCTGCGCGTCGGCCTGCACCAGCGGCACCGCCGGCGGCACGTCCGCGCCGTGGCGCAGCATGCCGAGCGAGATGTCGAACCCGACCGGCCGCGCCCCGCGACCGGCCAGCCACCGGGAGCACATCGCCGAGCCGGCGCCGACCTCGAGCACGTCCCGGCCGGTGACCTCGCCGAGCAGGCCGGCGTCCGCCTCGCGCAGGCCCTCCGGGCACCAGACGAAATCGGATCGGCCGAGAAAGCCGCCGTGTTCGGCGTGGTAGGCGTCGGCATCGGCGTCCCACCAGCGGCGGCTGGCCCGCGCGGACTCCGCCGCGCCGAGCGGACGCCGCCCGACGCCCACCGTGCCGAGTTCGGATTCGGTTCCCACGAGGGTCGAATCTAGCCAGCCGCCAGGTCCAATCCGGCCGGTGACCGTGCTGCCACTCGGGAATGGCTGTCGCACGTTCGGGCGTTGCAGGCCGTGAAAGCCCGGATTTCCGCCCCTGCAAGGGTCTGGAGTAGGCTTTCGCCAGGGAACCGGTCTGTGGCCTCGTCCTGGAGTAGGCCACTCATCCACTCTCGTTCGCAGCATCGGCGCTGGTCAGTGAGCAGCACCGGATTCCGCTGGGCGGGTGAAAGCGGGCCGTCCCGAGTCACACCGACAACTGTCAGGACCTACCCACTACATGACGTCCACAATCGATCCGACCCGCACCACCCCGCAGGTTGCAGTCAACGACATCGGCACGGCCGAAGACTTCCTCGCTGCGATCGACAAGACCATCAAGTACTTCAACGACGGCGACATCGTCGAGGGCACCATCGTCAAGGTCGACCGCGACGAGGTGCTGCTGGACATCGGTTACAAGACCGAGGGTGTCATCCCGTCCCGCGAGCTCTCCATCAAGCACGACGTCGACCCGTCCGAGGTCGTTTCCGTGGGCGATGAGATCGAGGCCCTGGTCCTGCAGAAGGAGGACAAGGAAGGCCGCCTGATCCTGTCCAAGAAGCGCGCGCAGTACGAGCGGGCGTGGGGCACGATCGAGGAGAAGAAGGAGCGCGACGAGGTCGTCGAGGGCACCGTCATCGAGGTCGTCAAGGGCGGCCTCATCATCGACATCGGCCTGCGCGGCTTCCTGCCGGCCTCGCTGGTGGAGATGCGCCGGGTCCGCGACCTGCAGCCGTACGTCGGCAAGACGCTCGAGGCCAAGATCATCGAGCTGGACAAGAACCGCAACAACGTGGTGCTGTCCCGCCGGGCGTGGCTGGAGCAGACCCAGTCCGAGGTCCGCAGCGACTTCCTCAACAAGCTCGCCAAGGGCCAGGTCCGCAGCGGTGTGGTGTCCTCGATCGTCAACTTCGGCGCGTTCGTCGACCTCGGCGGCGTCGACGGCCTGGTGCACGTCTCCGAGCTGTCCTGGAAGCACATCGACCACCCGAGCGAGGTCGTCGAGGTGGGCCAGGAAGTCACCGTCGAGGTGCTCGACATCGACCTGGACCGCGAGCGCGTCTCGCTGTCGCTCAAGGCGACCCAGGAGGACCCGTGGCGCCAGTTCGCCCGGACCCACCAGATCGGCCAGGTCGTGCCCGGCAAGGTCACCAAGCTGGTTCCGTTCGGTGCGTTCGTGCGGGTGCAGGACGGCATCGAGGGCCTGGTGCACATCTCCGAGCTGGCCGAGCGGCACGTCGAGATCCCGGAGCAGATCGTCAATGTCGGCGACGAGCTGCTGGTCAAGGTCATCGACATCGACCTGGAGCGGCGCCGGATCTCGCTGTCGCTGAAGCAGGCCAACGAGGGCGCGCTGACGGACGAGAACTTCGACCCGTCGCAGTACGGCATGGAGGCCCAGTACAACGAGAAGGGGGAGTACATCTACCCCGAGGGCTTCGACTCCGAGACCCAGGAGTGGCTGCCGGGCTACGAGGAGCAGCGCGAGGCGTGGGAGAAGCGCTACGCGGCCGCTCGCGAGCGGTTCGAGGCGCACAAGAAGCAGTTGGAGGACGCCCAGCGGGCCGACGCCGAGGCTGCCGCGGAGTCCGGCGAGGCCACCTCGTACTCCTCCGAGGCTCCGGCCGAGTCCGGCAGCGGCACGCTGGCTTCCGACGAGGCGCTCGCAGCGCTGCGGGAGAAGCTGGCCGGTCGCTGATCGCCTGACGTACGAACGGACAAGCCCGGGAGGTTCGCCTCCCGGGCTTGTCCGTTCCCGGGGTGGCCGGATTCGGTGCCCGGCCGGGCTCCTGGGGTGGCCTGGCGGCTGCCGATAGCCTGGGTCGGTGGCTG
>DATJNU010000137.1:0-23782 GCA_035507775.1 Jatrophihabitans sp. | reverse complement strand
CCCCGGTTGATCACCTCGGATCGGCGGCCGGTGAGCACCAGGTAGTCCCCGCGCAGCTCGCCGAGGTCGCCGGTGTGCAGCCAGCCGTCGGCATCGAGCAGCCGCGCGGTCGCCTCGGGGTCCCGCCAGTAGCCGTGGGTGCGCGCCGGCGTCCGGAGCAGCACCTCGCCGTCCAGCAGCCGCAGCTCGGTGTCGCCGACCGGCACCCCGACCGGTGGCACCTGCTCGAGGTACTCGGCCTGGAAGGCCTCGGCATCGAGCAGCGGCATGGTGAAGCTGAAGTTCACCGCCTCGCTCAGGCCGTAGCCCTGGCGCAGCCGCGGGCCGTACCGCCTGGCGAACCGCGCTGCGAGATCGGACGACAGCGGGGCCGCGGCGGTGATCAGGTAGTCCAGGCTGTCCGGCCAGTCCGGGCCGTCCTCGACCAGCCGGTGCAGCAGTGCGGGCACGATCGAGGCGGTGCGCACCCCGTGCCGGGCCAGCTCGGCGAAGTAGGCCTGCGGTGCGGACGGCGCCAGCACCAGCTCGCCACCGGCGCGCCGGGTGCCGAGCAGCGACATCATCAGCGCGTTCACGTGATAGAGCGGCAGGCAGGTCCCGTGCGGGCGGTCGGGACCGAACCCGTGCAGGCGGGCCACCCAGTCGGCGTTGAGCTCGACCGCCGTCCGGCTGAGCGTCACGCCCTTCGGGGTGCCGGTCGAGCCGGAGGTGAACATGACGAACGCGAGCTCCGCGCCCTCGGCCGCGTCCGCAGGCTCGCCGTCGGACAGGTCGAGGCCGGCCGCGCCCCGGCTGACGGTGAGCGCGGCGCCGACCCGGTCGGCCAGCCGGTCGGCCTCCGCGCCGGGCAGCCGCGGGTCGACCGGCACGGCCACCAGGTGCCGGTCGTAGAGGGCCAGCAGCAGCCGGGCCAGCGAGCGGTCGCTGGGCAGCCTGGTGAGCACCCGGCTGCCGGCTGGCAGCCCGTCGAGCCGGCCGAGCAGGTCGCCGGGCAGCAGGTCCGCGGTCATCCGGCCGCTGCCAGGTCGAACGGGGTGCTCGCCAGCCGGTCGGCGAGTTCGGCCGCCGCCGTGGCCACGACGGGGACGTCCAGCAGCGGGCCGAACCGGGACTCCCGCCCCGTGGCCGCCCAGGCGAGGGCCGGTCGCCCGGTCGCGCGCACCCGGTCCGCCGTCACCGGACCGGCCGGGTCGCCGGCGAGCAGCACCAACGGCGCGTGCACCGGCCGGCTGAAGCGCTGCACGTGCCACCAGTCGTCCAGGTCGTGGCCGGCGGCCGGCAACCCGGTCGACTCGATGACCTTGGCGGCCGCGTACCGCGCCGTGCCCAGCCGCGGCCCGGTGCCGGCGAACATCGGGGCCGCCGGGACCGGGTGCCGGGTCACCAGGTCGGCCAGCTGTCCGGCCGGGCCGGCGGCCGCGCCGGTGGCACCGGCAACCGCGTCGGCAAGCTCCCCGGCGCCGCCGCCGATGCCCTGTCCGGTGTCGAGCCGGGCGGCGAGTCCGAGCAGCAGCAGCAGGTTCGCCTGGTAGGTGCGGATGCCGGGCGCGGGGGCCAGCCCGGGCAGGCTCCAGCAGGCGGTCCGGTCGCAGCCGGCGCCGAGCGGGCTGTCCGGCCGGCCGGTCAGCGCGACCGTCGGCACCCCCAGCTCGCGCAGGGCGCCGGCCGCGGCGGCCATGACCGGGCTGCCGCCCGAGGCCGAGACCAGCACAGTCAGGTCGTAGCCGGCCACCCCGGCGAGCTCCGGGTGCGCGGCCAGCTCGGCCGGGGTGGCCGCGGTGGCCGCGACGCCGGCCCGGGCGAAGGCGAGCAGCGCGGCCAGCGCCGCGCAGTGCGAGTCGCCGTTGCCGACGACCAGCAGCCGGCGGGGCCGCCTGCCGGCGAGCGCGTCCGGCCAGGCCGCGTCCGACGTCGCGGCCAGCGCCGGCACGTCGTGGGCCAGCTGGGTCACCTGGTGGCGCAGCTCGGCCCGGTCGTAGCCGGTCATCCGGCCGCCTCGGCGGCCAGCGCGAGATAGCTGCGAACGAGCTTCTCCTCGATCGCGCCGGACCACTTCTCCCCGGTCAGGCAACGGGAAACGCAGGCAGCATCGACCAGCGGCAGCAGCCGGGCCGCGTTCTCGAAGGTGCTGTGCCCGGCGAGCACGAGGCCGATGCCGGGTTCGCGCTCGCGCACCGCCCGCAGCGCGGTGACCGTCCGATCCTCGTCCGGGTGTCCGATGCAGACCAGGTCCGCGCCGGCCCCGACCGCGCGGCGGGCGATGTCGGGCACCGGCTCGCGGCCGCCGGCCCACTCGAAGTGCACGGTGTCCACGTCGGCCAGGACGTCGACGTCGAAGGCCTCCAACGCCCGGCGATACCGCATGATCGACAGCGGATCCGGCTGCACCCAGCCATGCGCGGAGAGCGACGCGCCGACCAGCGCCGAGACCCGCACGAAGTCGGCGCCGACCACCTTGGCGACCGCCAGCGACGCGGAGGCGGCGTTGCGCATGATCTGCACCCCGACGGCGAAGTGCTCGGGGGTGTCCTGTCGGACACCCCGGGCCAGCACCGCCATGCTCGCCACGGTGGCCGGATCCGTCTCGTCACCGCTGGCGTACACCCGATCGGACGTCTGCAGCAGCACCCCGTCCGCCCCGCCGGCGACGAGGGCGTCGACCGAGGCGCGCACCCGGTCGAGCTGCTCCGACACGGTCGCCCCGCCGTAGAACGGGCTCGCCGGCATCGGTGCCAGGTGCACCAGGCCGAACACCTTCGGCCCCGGGTGCCGGGCAGCGTCCGCTGCTGAACCCACAGACACCCCCCGGAGCGCGAAAACCACTGCTGGCTGCACAGAGTACGAAATTATAGGTTATTCGTGGTTACCATTGCCGCCGGCGAGGCGACGGCCGGACAAACCGGCCGATCTCGCATCGCCACTGCTTATACGGCTGTTTTTCCCGACGGAAGCGATTCGATTGACCAGTGTCACGGGGGGCACCGGCGCGGCGAGCGCCGGGACGTTGCCACCGATCCGCACCAGTGACCGCGAGGCGCGCCTCGCCGGTGGCGAGCCGGCGCCGGCGCCGCCCTGGTTCGAGGAGGTGCCGTCGGACGGGCCGGTCTGGCCCCGGGTGGCCCGGCAGCTGTCCGACCACGGCGTGGCCGGCCTGCGGCTGCCCGCACCGCTCGGCGCGCAGGACTTCCTGGACTTCGGCCGCCGGCTGGGCCGGCCGATCCCGGAATCCGACCCGGCCATCGCCGAATTCGTCGAGCACGACGTGCTGCTGAACCTGCGCGGGGAGAGCCGTTCGGCAGCGGTCGCACTGGCGCCGTTCACCACCGGTGAGCTCACCCTGCACACCGAGGGGAGCAGGCGGCCGGCGGACCGGCAGCCTCGCTACATCGTGCTGATGTGCCTCGAACCGGGCCTGGCGGCGGGGGCCCAGACCCTGCTGGTGCCGGCGTCGGCGGTGCTGGCCGCCCTGGCGCCGGCCGCCGCCGAGACCCTGCGCCACACCCGGGAACGGGTGGTCGCCGGCACCCCGACCGTCCTGCGGGACCAGGACGGCGCGCAGGTCTTCTCGTTCCGCGATCTCGGTGACGAGCCGTTCCACTGGGAGAGCACCGCCGGGGAAGAGGCGGTTACCGTTGCATTGACTGCATTGATAGAGGCTTGCTATACCGTGTCACCCTTGTACGGGGTGCGCTGGCAACGGGGGGATCTGCTCGTGATCGACAATCACCGGTGGTTCCACGGCAGGTCTCGCGGCCGGCGCTCGGCCGGGGACCGGATCCGGCATCTGCAGCGGCTGCGCGTGGCCGGGGCCTGAGCCGGTGCGCGAGCAGCTGACACCGCATCAGACGGGCCTGGCGCCCGAGCTGTCCGCCATCGGACAGCTCGACGGCGCTGCCGGCCCGGGCAGCGAGCCGCTGTTCTGGCCGCGCGCCTACCCGCCGCTGCACCCGGTGCCGGCCGAGGCGCGACGGCTGGCCGCGGACGCGCGGTCCCGGGTGCGCCCCTCGCACAGCCTCGACCCGACGCCCGGCGCCGACTTCCTGGAGATCCTGGAACGCGCGGTCGACCCGGAGGACACCGCCGAACTCTGCGCGCTGTTCCTCGGCCGGGTGGAGGACCGGCTGCGGCCCGAGCAGCGACTCGACGCCCGCGCGCAGCTCCGCCGGGACTGGCAGTCCTCGCGGGTGCGGCGCTCGATCTCGGCGGAGGAGGCGCTCTGCTCGCCGGCGGTGGTCAGGTTCGTCAAGGAGATGTTCAACGTCTACTTCCGCGACGACCTGTACGGCCTGCTGCGATCGGAGGACACGGTCATCCTGTCCAGCGGCTCGGTCGACGAGGAGCGCTACGGCCTGCCCGGCCCGCTGCTCGACTGCATCCGGTTCGCGCTGTCGCGGCACTGGTACGGCTACAGCGACTCCCGCGGCCGCGATGTGACCCGCGAGGCGGTCGCGCGGTACGAGTCCAGCCGGATGCGGGGGGCCGGCTACGGCCAGGAGAACATCGCGGTCGGCATGGGCGGAACCGTGCTGATCGGTGCGGTCGCCGACCTGATCATGTCCGGCTACACCGGCAGCGGCAGCGCGCTCTGCGGCATCCCGAACTACCCGCCGCTGGTGCAGTCGGTCAGCCGCCGCGGGAACTGCCGGCTGGTGCCGGTGCCGGAACGGGACGGCTGGGCCTCGCTGCAGCCGATGATCGACGCCCTGACCCCGGACACCCCGATGGTGCTGGTGCAGACCGCGCTCAACCCGACCGGTGCCCGGGTGTCCGACGACGAGCTCGGCCGGCTGCTCGACGCCGCCGGCCCGCACACGATGATCGTGCTCGACGAGTGCCACGAGTGGCTCGGTTTCGACGGCCCGGTCTCGGCGGTGCGGGCCGATCCCCGGCTGATCCGGATCAGCAGCCTGTCCAAGAACTGGTCGGCGCCCGGGCTCAAGGTCGGCTGGCTCATCGCCAGCGCGTCGTTCGTGGACGACTTCTACGAGTACAGCTCGACCACCTTCGGCGGCCCGGCCTCGATCTTCTACACCCTGGTCGAGGTGCTGGCCCGCATGGAGCGCTGGCTGATCGAGGGCGTCGAGGCGGTCGGCCACGAGCAGGTGGCGGAGTTCGAGACGAGCTACCAGCTCGACGTCGCCGGCCTCGACTGCGCCTACCAGCGCTACGCGGCCGAACGCCGGCAGCGCTCGGCCGACCTGCTGGCGCTGCGCGATGCCAGCTGCGCCCTGCTGGACGCGCCGGGCCTGCGCTTCCTGCCGCCCACCTGCTCGATCAACCTCGCGATCATGCCGCGGGACACGCCGGACGGGTACGTGTACTTCCGCCAGCTGCTCGCCGACCGCGGGGTGTCGGTGTTCCCCGGGCTGCTGACGATGGCGCTGTCGGACGGGGTCGCCCGGATCACGACCGCCCGGTCCTGGACCGATCTGCGCGCGGGAATCGGCGCGATCGCCGACCACGCGGGTGGAACCACATGACGGCGCCGAGCCGCCAGCACCGCACCGGAAGGCAGGACAGCCAGTGACCGAGCCCATGAAGCAGGCACCCGACGACGAGAACGAGGTGCACGACGTCCTCACGTTCCGGGACAGCGGCCAGGCTCGGGTGACCCCGGTGGCGCAGTTCGAGCCCGCCGTCGCCTCGGCGGTGGTCACCGCGCTGACCGAGGTGGTCCGGCGCGCGCACCGCTCGGCCGCGGCGACCTCGCCGGACGGTGACGGCATCGTCCGGGCGCAGACCTTCGAGGAGGGGGACGTCTACATGCTCGCGTCCCCGTACGACGGCTATTTCGCCGACCGGTACCTGATGGACTTCTACGACGTGGACGAGCGGGACATCTGTTCCCGGATGCACCTGCACACCGGCCTGCGCTTCGTCCGCATGATGACCGGGCCCGACACCCGGATCCGGGTCTCCAGCCTGTCCCCGTTCCGGGTGACCGAGGTCGACGGCGTGACGCCGTTCGGGCTGGACTCGTTCGAGGACGAGCTGCCCGACACCCCGGACGGGTCGAGCCGGGTGCGCTTCAACCTGGTGGTGCCGCCGAACTCCTGGGTCGACATGCAGATCCCGCGCGGCACGTCGCACCAGTTCAACGCCATCGGGCCGAACGCGGTGATCGACTCGGTGCATCCCGAGGAGTCGATCGAGACCTTCCGCGAGGCGATGTCGGGCTACCGGATGATGGCCCAGACCGTCTTCCTGGCCGACGAGCTGCCGTCGGCCACCACCTGCAGCACGCTGCCGGACGAGATCGCCGGCTGACCGGCGGGGCCGGATCGGCCGGTCAGACCGCTCGCCAGAGCAGCACGTGCCGGGTGCCGTCGGCTTCGAGTGAGGGGCTGCAGGTGCGAAATCCCTGCAGCTGCAGCAGCCGCAGCGCCGCCTCGTTGTCCGGGTTCGTCTCGCAGCGCAGGGCGGTGGCGCCCCGCTGCCGGGCGATCCGGATCGCATGCTGCACGGCCTGCATGGCGAGCAGGGAGCCCTGCCGGTCCGGATGCACCGCGAGCCTGCGCATGTAGGCCGGGCGCTCGGTCGGCGGGTAATACCGCTCCCCCTCCTCGGTCGGCTCGGCCTCGCACACGGTGATCATCGCCAGGTCCGTGTCGCCGTCGGTGAGCAGGAAGACCGACCCGTCGCGCACCAGCCGGCTGGTCGAGGCCGGGTTGCGGCGCGGCACGGGGCCGTCGCCGGCGACCGCCCGATCGGACAGTTCCAGCAGCCGGGTGACCCGGTCCGGGTCGCTGGCCTGCTGCCAGACAGGCGGCTGGCTCGGCATCCTGCCCCTCTTCCTCCGGGTTTCGCCGGGAGTCGGCTGACGTGCCGATTGCGCGGCCGATGGTATAAATCGTTGTGCGACTATATCTGTCTTCGTTCCGGCTGGGCCGGCACCAGGACCGGTTGACGGCACTCACCGGTGCCGGCCGGCGCGCCGCGGTCATCTGCAACGCGATGGATGCCGCGACCTCCGACATCCGACGCCAGGCGGTGGAGCGCGAGTGTGGCAGCCTCGCCGGGCTGGGTTTCGAGCCGACCGAATTCGACCTGCGTGAGACGAGCCTGTCGGACGCGGCGGACTTCGACCTGGTGTGGGTGCGCGGCGGCAACGTCTTCCTGCTGCGCCGGCTGCTGGCCGACACCGGATCGGACACGGTGCTGCTGGACCTGCTCGACCGCGACGCCTTCGTCTATGCCGGGTACAGCGCGGGCGCCTGCGTGCTGGGCACCGATCTCTCCGAGCTGGCCAGCGTGGACGACCTGTCGGTGGTCAACCGGCCGCTGTTCACCGGGCTCGGCGTGCTCGACCGGCCCGTGGTGCCGCACGTCGACTCGCCCGACCATCCCGAGACCGCCGCCTGCACCGGGGTCGCCGAGGTGCTGCGCGGCCGGGGCGTCCGGCACTGGGCACTGCGCGACGGCGAGGTCCTGCTGGTGCACGGCGAACACCTGGAGTTGCTGGGCTGAACGGCCCCGGGCTCCGGTGTCGTAAGCTCCCGTACGTCCCGGGACGGCCGTTGCCTGCCGTTCGACACATATGACCGAGAGTCTGTTCGCGGGAGTAGGCATGCTCAACGTTCTGATGGTCCGCTACAGCCCGTACTGGACGGGCGAGCTGCTCTCCCGGGCCGGGTCGGCCTACCTGGTCGCCGACAAGTACGGCGCGAACATGCCGGCGGGGGCCGAGGCGCAGTTCACCAGGGTCTACCGGATCTCCAGCTACGACTCGGTGGAGGAGCTGAGCGCGGTCGCGGCGGACCTGATCACCCGGGGCGTGCGCATCGACAAGGTCGCCAGCTACGCCGAGTTCACCCAGTACGCGGCGGGCTATCTCGCCCACCTGCTCGGCCTGTCCGAGCCCGCGTCCGCGCTGGCGATGAACACCCGGGACAAGCGGCTGATGAAGCTGCGCGCCGCCGAGGCCTCGCTCCGGGTGCCGCGGACGTTCAGCATCCCCGATCTCACCGCGCCCGACCTGGACGCGCTGGAGGCCGCGGTCGACTACCCGCTGGTCGTCAAGCCGGCCAGCGGCTGGGGGACCACCTCCACCCTGCGGGTCGGCACCCGCGCGGAACTCCTCGACGCGCTGCAGGTTTTCGCCTTCGAAGACGGCGTGAACTCCCACCAGCTGATCGCCGAGGAGTTCATCGAGGGCGACGAATACCACGTCGACGCGGTCTGGCGGGACGGCGAACCGTGGGCGTTCTTCGTCAGCCGCTACTACGTGCCGCGGCTCCAGGTCGAGACCTCGGGCGGCCTCAACGGCTCCGTGCTGCTGCGGCGCGACGAGAACTCCGAGCTGTACGAGCGGATGCTCGACTTCAGCAGGCGCTACAACGAGGTCGTCGGCTTCCGGCGCGGGGTGACCCACCTCGAACTGTTCGTCGAGCACCGCTCCGGTGACCTGGTCTTCTCCGAGATCGCGTCCCGGCTGGCCGGGGCGAACGTGGTCGAGGTGATCGGGGCCGCCTGCGGCCAGGACGAGCGGACGATCTGGGCGCACGAACTGCTCGACGGCGACCCCGCGGACCTGCCGCTGGACGACGGGCGGGCCCGGTATGTCGGCTGGCTCAACCTCGCGCCGAGCCGGTCCGGCACCATCGCCGCGCTGCCCGACCGGGAGGCGCTGCTGGCCCACCCGAACGTGCTCGAGGTGAGCTTCCGGGCCGCGCTGGGCGACGAGGTCCACGTGGCCGGGCCGTCCATGTGGTGCGTGATGCTGGTGCTCGGCGCGGCCAGCGAGGACGAGCTGGTCAAGGCGGCCGGCGAGCTGGCGGAGCGGTTCCCGGTCGAGGTCGGCTGACCGCCGTTCAGCCGTTCAGCGCGCCGTCGCCCGCCAGCACCTCGGCCGGCCGGCTGCGTTCGGCCCAGCCGGTCACCATCGGGGTCAGCAGGCCGGCCGCCAGCAGCGCGACCGCGAACAGCAGCCAGGCCGGCAGGCCGGCCCGGACGAGGAAGCCACCGGCGATGGCCGGCGTCACCACGCCGGCCAGCTGCACCCCGGTGCCGAACAGTCCCTGGTACTGCCCGCAGGCATGGGCCGGCGCGAGGTCGTAGGACAGGCCCCAGCTGCCTGCCGACTGCAGGAGCTCGCCGAGGACGTGCAGGACCGCGCCGGCCATCACCAGCAGCACCGCGACCCGGGCCGAGCAGCCGGCGCACAGGCCCCAGACGGCGCAGGACGCGGCGAGGGCCAGCCCGCTCCACCGCATCGCCCGGGCACAGCCGGCGATGCTCGAGGCCATCCGGGAGAGCCTGATCTGCAGCACGATGACCAGGCCCGCGTTGAGGAAGACCGCCGACGAGTACGTCCAGGCCGGGGCGTGGGTGCGGGTG
Organism: Jatrophihabitans sp.; assembly: GCA_035507775.1. GTDB lineage: Bacteria > Actinomycetota > Actinomycetes > Mycobacteriales > Jatrophihabitantaceae > Jatrophihabitans_A. The sequence goes on along the minus strand of DATJNU010000137.1, from coordinate 14,446 downwards.
CTGATCCAGAGCGGCAGCGCGACGAAGAGCAGCGCGTCGTTCGTGGCGAGGACGGCGCTCAGCGCCGTGACGGCGAGGTAGGGCCGGTCGCGCAGCACGTTGGCGGGCCGTTCGTGCGGGGCCCGGGCCGGCGCGGCGCGGTCCGGCAGCTTGAGATACAGCAGCGCCGAGCCACCGCTGGCCAGGCCGCTGCCGAGCAGCGCGATGTCGTAGACGGAGGCGTGGTCGGCGCGCAGGACCAGGCCGGCGACCACCGCGCCCAGGCTCACCCCGATGTTGCTGACGACCCGCATCACCGCCCGGCCCTGCACCCGCTCGCTCGGGTCCAGCACGGTGCCCACCAGCGCGGACGAGGCGGTGCCGCCCACCGCGTTCAGGACCGCGTAGAGGCCGGCGACCACCACGAGCGAGGCGAAGCTGCGGACGACGACGTAGGCGACGATGCTCGCCCCGCACAGCACGCGGGAGAGGATGCTCAGCCGCCGCGCGCCGATCGCGTCGGACAGCACGCCGGCCGGGTAGCCCACCAGCAGCGCGGCGACGGCCGCGCAGGACAGTGCCAGGCCGACCTCGGCCGGGGAGAGCGGTACCTGCCGGACGAAGTAGAGGGTGCTGACGGTCACCACCACGCCGGTGCCGAGGCTGCGCACCAGGCTCGTCAGGATCAGCACCCGGAGCGCGGTCGACGGTGGCCAGACCGCGCGGAGCATCGCGACCACCCGAACCACGTGCCCTCCCTCGCTGCCTGCAACGCCACCACCGCCACTCGGGGTGGTTCGAGACGAAACGGCGCAATGATAGTTCTCCACCCGTTCCGCGAGGTACCGCGTGGAACAAGCCGTCCTCGGCCGCCTGGTTAGGGTGGTCGCGACACGGCGAGCGGCAGACCGGAGGGTGGACGTGCACGACCTCTTCGACCCGGGGCCCTTCGACCGGATGTGGGACGAGCTGCTGCCGCTCGGCCGGGCACCGCGCACCGGTGGCTACCGGCGGTTCGCCTGGACCGCGACCGACCACGACCTGCGCGCCTGGTTCGCCGCCGAGGCGCAGCGGCGCGGGCTGGACCTGACCACCGACCGGGCCGGCAACCAGTGGGCCTGGTGGGGCAGCCCGGACGCGGGGCCGGCCGTCGCGATCGGCAGCCACCTCGACTCGGTGCCGGATGGCGGCGCGTTCGACGGCCCGCTGGGCGTCGTCTCGGCGCTGGCAGCGGTGGACCTGCTGCGGGCGCGAGGCTTCTCGCCGTCCCGGCCGGTCGTGGTGGCGAACTTCGGCGACGAGGAGGGCGCCCGGTTCGGGATCGCCTGTGCCGGCTCCCGGCTGATCACCGGCGCGCTGCCGGCCGACCGGGCCCGGGCGCTGGCCGACGCCGACGGCGTGACCATGGCGCAGGCGATGAACCGGGCCGGGCTCGACGTCGAGGCCGTGAACGCCGACCCCGAGACGCTGGCTCGGATCGGCTGCTTCGTCGAGCTGCACGTGGAGCAGGGCCGAGGCCTGGTGGACCTCGGCCAGCCGGTGGCGGTCGGCTCGGCCATCTGGCCGCACGGGCGCTGGCGGCTCGACCTGGCCGGCGAAGCCAACCATGCCGGCACCACTCGGCTCGACGACCGCAACGACCCGATGCTGGCGGCCGCCCGGCTGGTGCTGGCCGCCCGCGAGGCGGCGCAGCGGCACTCCTCGGTGGCCACCGTCGGCAAGCTGGCGGTCGTCCCGAACGGGGTGAACGCGATCCCGTCGGCGGTCACCGCCTGGCTGGACGCGCGCGGCCCGGCGCCGGACCGGGTGCGGGCGCTGGTCGCCGAGCTGGCCGCCGTGGCCGGCGAGCAGGGCGGCAGCCTGGCCGAGGAGTCCTGGACCGACGAGACCGCCTTCGACCCGGGCCTGCTCGGCCGGCTGCGCGCGGTGCTGCCCGCGGCGCCGGTGCTGGCGACCGGGGCCGGCCACGATGCGGGCATCCTCGCCAACGCCGGCATCCCGGCGGCGATGCTCTTCGTCCGCAACCCCACCGGCATCTCGCACTCGCCGGCCGAGCACGCCGAGCTGGCGGACTGCCACGAGGGAGTGCGGGCGCTGGCCCGGGTGGTGGCCGAGCTGGCCGGGCCGGCACCGGCGTGACCGGCTACTGGGCCGGGCACGCCTGGCTGCCCGACGGCGTGGCGGCCGACGTCCGGCTGGTCGAGCGAGACGGGCGCTGGGCGTCGGTGCAACCCGGGCTGGCGGCCGAGCCCGGCGACACGGTGCTGCCCGGGCTGGTGCTGCCCGGGCTGGCCAACACCCACTCGCACGCCTTCCACCGGGCGCTGCGCGGGCGCACCCACGACGGCGGCGGCACCTTCTGGACCTGGCGGGAGCGGATGTACGCCCTGGCCGCCCGGCTGGAGCCGGACAGCTACCTGGCACTGGCCCGCGCGGTGTACGCCGAGATGGCGCTGGCCGGGGTGACGGTGGTGGGCGAGTTCCACTACCTGCACCACGGCGTCGGCGGCGAGCGGTACGCCGAGCGGAACGCGTTCGGCCACGCGCTGATCCAGGCCGCGGCCGAGGCGGGCATCCGGATCACCCTGCTCGATGCCTGCTACCTGGCCGGCGGTCTGGTCGAAGCCGGTCCCGACCAGACCGAGTACCAGCCGCTGTCGGCGGTGCAGCGGCGGTTCTCCGACGGCACGCCCCGGGCCTGGGCCGAGCGGCTGGAAACGCTGAACGCGCCGCCGCACGCCCGGGTCGGCGCGGCGATCCACAGCGTCCGCGCGGTGCCGGACGGCCAGCTGGCCGCGGTGGTGCGGGCGGCCGGCAGCCGGCCGCTGCACGTGCACGTCTCCGAGCAGCCGGCCGAGAACGCGGTGACGCTGGCCCGGTTCGGCCGGACGCCCACCGCGCTGCTGGCCGCCGCCGGCTTCGGCGGGCCCGGGCACACCGCGGTGCACGCCACCCACCTCGACGAGCGCGACATCGCCTTCTACGGCCGCACCCGCACCAACGTCAGCTTCTGCCCGACCACCGAACGCGACCTCGCCGACGGGATCGGCCCGGCCCGCGCGTTGGCCGACGCCGGCGCGGTGCTGACCCTGGGCAGCGACCAGAACGCCACCGTGGACCTGCTGGAGGAGGCCCGGGCGCTGGAGTCGCACGAGCGGCTGGTGAGCCTGCAGCGTGGCCGGTTCGCCCCCGGTGAGCTGGTGCGCGCGCTGACCGTGGCCGGCCACGCCAGCCTGGGCTGGGACGACGCCGGCCGGCTCGCGCCCGGTGACCGGGCCGATCTGGTGGCGATCCGGCTGGACACCGTCCGGACGGCCGGCGCCGCGCCGGGCCAGGCGCCGCTGGCCGCGACCGCCGCCGACGTCGACACGGTGCTGGTGGACGGCCGGCCGATCGTCCGGGACGGCCGGCACGTGCTCGGCGACGTCGGCCGGCTGCTCGCCGAGGCGATCGAGCCCTTGTACGCGGGCTGATCCTCACTCAGCCCGCGCGGGCGGGGCTGATCGGCAGCAGCGCGCCGGGAGCGTCCGCCGGCACCACCGGCCGCTGCGGCCGGATCGGGTCCAGCCGCCGGTACGGCTGGCCCAGCGCCGGCCGGGCATCGTCCGCGTCCCGGTTCGGCCAGAGCGCCATCGCCCGTTCGGCCTGCGCGGTGATCGACAGCGCCGGGTTGACGCCCAGGTTGGCCGACAGCGCCGAGCCGTCGACCACGTGCAGCCCCGGGTAGCCGTAGAGCCGGTGGTAGGGGTCGATCACGCCCGACGCGGCCGAGTCGCCGATCGGGCAGCCGCCGATGAAGTGGGCCGTCATCGGGATGTTGAACAGGTCGCCCCAGGTGCCGCCGGCCACCCCGCCGAGGTTGTCGGCCAGCTGCCGGGTGGCCTGGTTGGCGACCGGGATCCACGACGGGTTCGGCTCGCCGATGCCCTGCCGCGAGCTGAGCGTGCTGCGGCCGAACCGGCCCACCCTGCGGAAGACGGTGATGGAGTTGTTCAGCGACTGCATCACCAGCAGGATGATCACCCGCTCCGACCAGCGCCGCGGGATCACCGTGCCCAGGAACAGCCCGGGGTTGCGCACCGCGACCCGGGCCCACTGGCGCCACCGCTGCCGGGGGGAGCCGCCGTCGGTGAGCGCGGTGGTGAGCAGCCCCATCGCGTTGCTGCCCTTGCCGTACCGGCACGGTTCGATGTGGGTGTTGGCGTCCGGGTGCCAGGACGAGGTGATCGCCACGCCGGCGGTCAGGTCGGCGTCCGGGCGCCGGGTGATCGCCCCGAGCAGCGATTCGGAGTTGGTCCGGGTCAGCTCGCCGAGCCGGGGCGAGATGCCGGGCAGGTGGCTGGCCCGCAACTGGTGCAGCAGCTTCTGGGTGTTGTACGTGCCGGCCGCGAAGACGACCTGGTCGGCGGTGAAGGTGCGCCGGCCGCGCCGCAGCCAGCCGCCCGTCCGGCGGGTGCCGACGGTGTAGCCGCCGCCCCGCCGGGGCCGCACGTCGGTCACCGTGGTCAGCGGGTGCACCCGGGCGCCGGCCCGCTCGGCCAGCCCGAGGTAGTTGGTGTTCAGGGTGTTCTTGGCGCCGTGCCGGCAGCCGGTCATGCACGAGCCGCACTGGATGCAGCCGGTCCGGTCGGGGCCGGCGCCGCCGAAGAACGGGTCGGGCACGGTGACCCCGGGCTCCTGCGCGCCGTCCCGGCCGAAGAAGACGCCGACCGGGGTGAGGGTGAAGGTGTCGCCCTTGCCGAACTGCTCGGCCAGCCGCTTCATCTGCACGTCCGCCGGGGTCATCGTCGGGTTGGTGACCACGCCGAGCATCCGCCTGGCCTGGGCGTAGAACGGTGCCAGCTCGGCCCGCCAGTCGGTGATGTGCGCCCACTGCGGGTCGGTGAAGAACGGGGCGGGCGGCTCGTAGAGGGTGTTGGCGTAGTTCAGCGACCCGCCGCCGACGCCGGCCCCGGCCAGGATGACCACGTTCTTGAGCAGGTGGATCCGCTGCAGGCCGAGGCAGCCGAGCCGGGGCGCCCAGAGGAAGTTGCGGACGTCCCACGAGGTCTTCGGGGTGTTGTGCTCGTCGAAGCGCTGGCCGGCCTCCAGCACCCCGACCCGGTAGCCCTTCTCGGTGAGCCGCAGGGCGGTCACGCTGCCGCCGAAGCCCGAGCCGATCACGAGCACGTCGTAGTCGGTCCGCCGACCCCGCGCCGTGTGGTCGGGCTGCGCATCGTCGGGCACTGATCCGTCGGCCACTGGCTCGTCGGGCACCGGCTCGTCGGGCATGGGGGCTACCTCGCACACGTCATCGCTCGGACCCGAGCTGCTTGTACAAAATGAGCTTGCCTGTAAAGCCACCATGCCCGAGCGCCGGGCCTTTGTCCATCGGGGGTTACCCCACGGTAACTTCGGGCAGGCTGGCTCGGTGAGCTCCTTCTCCGCCGGCGTCCGTTCCGAGGCCGTGGTGCCGGCCGATCCGGCCCGCATCTGGGCCGCCCTCACCGATCCGGAACTGCTGCCCCGGCTGACCCCGCTGCTGGTGCGCATCGACACCGACGGCGATCTGTGGCGCTGGCACCTGACGCGGATCAGCGCGCTCGGGGTGGGCATCAGCCCGGTCTTCACCGAGCGGATGCGGTTCGAACCGATGCGGCGCATCGACTACACCCACGCCCCGCCGGCCGGGGCGCGGGAGCAGGCCGGGGTGGAGGGCAGCTACCGGCTCACCGAGACCGGTGCTGGCACCCACCTGGCGGTCGAGCTGACGATGCGGGTCGAGCTGCCGCTGCCCCGGGCGGCCGCTCCCGCGGTGCAGGGGGTGATGCGGGCGACGATGGCCCGCACCGGCGACCGGTTCTCGCAGAACCTGCTGCGCCACCTCGGCGCCTGACCGGCGGTTCAACCGGCGGGCGCGACCGCCGGCCAGGCCACCGTCAGCTCGCCCAGCCGGTGCCGGCCGGCGCGGGAGAGCACCGGCCAGTCCGTCCCGAGCGCCTGGCACATCGCCTGCCAGCGCTGGCGGTTGCCGAACGCGGCCAGCGGGGCGTGTCGGTCCCAGGCCGCGTCCATCGCCTGCAGCAGGGCGTGCACCGGCTCACCCGGGACGTTGCGGTGGATCAGCGCCTTGACCAGCCGGTCGGCCACCTCGGACGGGCGCTGCACCAGCTCCGGGCGGCAGAACAGCGTCAGGCTGCGCGGGCCGTCGCCGTCCAGCAGCACCCAGCTGCCCCGGCGGCCCAGCTCGTCGCAGGTGCCCTCGACGACCACGCCGTCCGGGGCCAGCTGAGCCTGCATGGCCTGCCAGGCGTCCCTGGCGGCGGGCTCCGGATACTGCCGCAGCACGTTCGCGGCCCGGACCACGCACGGGCGCCGGCCGGCCAGCTCGAAGCCGCCCCGTTCGAAGCTCAGCCCCGGCCTGGTCGCCGGCTGGGCGGCCGCCACCCGGTCGGGGTCGATCTCCAGGCCCAGCACGTGCACGTCCGCCCGCACCGGGCGCAACCGGTCGTGCAGCTCCACCGCGGTGACCGGGCTCGCGCCGTAGCCCAGGTCGATCACCAGCGGCTCGGCCGCGGCCCGCAGCCGGGCGCCGAGCGCGGTCGCGATCCAGTTGTCCATCCGGCGCAGCCGATTGGCGTTGGTGGTGCCCCGGGTCGGCAACCCGAGCGCCCGCGCACGCCCCGCGGACAGCCGTGGCCGCTGCTTCACCGGGCGGTGGGCGAGAACGCGGCAGTGGGTGACACAGTGGTGGATTCTGCCATCGCGCAAGCTGGGCCAACCGGTACGCTACGGCGCAACGTTCAGACAGGCGGGGACCGGAATCGGCTGTTCCGGACTGCAACGTAGTACGTTGCCGGCGGCGACTCGGCGACGGTCGCACCGGCCGTCAGGGATTTGGTGCACGGCAGGGTGCACCCACTAAGGTGCACTCAAATCGGACAGAAGGATGAAGGACATCAGCGGCGTGAACGGCAAGCGCGTCACCTTCACCGATGTGCTCCGGGTTCGTGAATTCAGGATCCTCTGGCTCGCCGACGCGCAGTCCGCGGCCGGGGACCAGATCGGCCGGGTGGCACTGTCGGTGCTGGTCTTCGAGCGCACGAACTCGGCGATCCTCACCGCGGTGACCTACGCGCTCACGTTCCTGCCCGCCCTGCTGGGCGGTGCCTTCCTCTCGTCGCTGGCCGACCGGATGCCGCGGCGCCGGGTGATGGTCGCCTGCGACCTCGCCCGCGCGGTCGTGCTGATGTGCATGGCGCTGCCGGGCATGCCGCTGGCCGTGGTCTTCCTGCTGCTCATCCTGGCGGTGCTCTTCGAGGCGCCGTTCACCGCGGCCGAGTCGGCGATGGTCCCGTCGATCCTGCCCGACGACCACTACGTCGTGGGCACCGGCCTGCGCACCATCACCCACCAGGTCGCCCAGCTCGCCGGCTTCACCGGCGGCGGCCTGGCGATCGCGCTGATGGGACCGCGGCGCGGCCTGGCGCTGGACGCGCTGACCTTCCTGCTCTCCGCGCTGCTGGTGATGATCGGGGTGCAGGACCGGCCGGCCGCCGCCCAGCCGGAGCACGGCGACGGCGGTGGCGGGTGGTCGGCCTTCCGGGGCGGGATGCGGCTGGTGTTCCGCAACCCCAAGCTGCGGGCGCTGGTCGGGCTGGCCTGGCTGGCCGGCGTCTACGTGGTGCCCGAGGGCGTCGCGGCACCGTACGCGGCGAAGGTGTCGCACGGCGCGACCGCGGTCGGCCTGCTGATGGCGGCGATGCCGCTCGGCACGGCGCTCGGCACCTACCTGTTCGTGCGGTGGGTGCCGGCGGAGTCGCGCTCGGCCTGGATGGCGCCGCTCGGCGTCGCGGCCGGCGTTCCCTTCGCGTGCTGCCTCGCGCTGCCGCCGTTGGGCATCTCGCTGGTGCTCTGGATGCTGGCCGGGCTGTTCTTCTGCTACCAGGTACAGGTCGTGACGGAGTTCGTCCGGACCGTCCCGGACGCCCAGCGTGGCCAGGCGGTGGGTATCGCGTCGTCCGGGCTGTACGCGGTGCAGGGGGTCGGGGTGCTGCTCGGCGGCTGGGTGGCCACCATCGCCGGGGTCGCCTGGTCGGTGGCGGGCGCGGGCCTGGTCGGCATGGCGCTGGCCCTGACCCTCGGAGTCCTGTGGTCCCGGGCCCGCGGGCACGACGAGCCCGCCGCGGTGGCGGCGGCCCCCCGCTCGGCCTCGTCCGGCGGGTCGGTGTCGAACAGCCGGCCGGCCCGGCACCGGGCCTGACGGCAACGGCCGGCGTCTGCCCGGTGGCGACCGGCCGGACGCCAGGGTGAGCGGGTTACCGCCAGTTGAAGTTCTCCATGGCGCACCTCCTTGCCGGGCACTCTGAGTGGATGTGTTCGTCACTGTAGGTGACAAGAGTGGGAGCTGGCGGCCGTACCTCGAACGGTGTGAGTTCCCGCTCGCCGGGCGGGCGGCCCTCGGGGTCCTTCCCGTACGGGGAGATCGGTAAACCAGACCCCGGGCCGAAAGCGGTCGAGCGGCTCCAACCCGTCGTCAACCGGCCGGGCCCTCAGCAGCGCCCTGTCGCGGCAGAACGCGTATCAGGGGCGGAGGTCGGCGTACCTCTCGAACGGGTCCGGCCGGCGGTCAGCCGCCAGGTTCGGCGCGGCGGAGGTGGTCCGGTGGCAGGGCCGGGGGAGCGGGATCGGAGGTGGCCATGACGTCCTTCCGGGGGGATTGCCGCGTTGTCGCCGGGCAGCGGAGAAAGTCGCTTCGGCCATCATCGCGCCTCCTGTGTGGGTTGCCGGTGAGACCGGGGGCAAGCCGGTGACATCCGGCCCGCGATCGGTTAGCGTTCTGCCGAGTACCGAGGAGTGACAGGTGACGAGACCGCGGCACCCACTGCGCTGGATCGGCTCCTGGGACGTCTGGACGGCGCCCTGGCCGATGCAGGCCTACGTGCTCGCGGTCGAGGTGATCGTGCTGCCGCTGGCGGTGCTGCTGCCCGTCCTGGGCTCCTTCTCCAGCCACGACCTCGCGCGGGCGGCGCTGATCGCCGCGCTGGCGGTCGGCTTCGAGGAACTGTCGATGCGCATCGCCCGGCTGCGCACCCGGTTGGCAACCTACAGCCACGTCGACATGAACTCGGTCTGGACGTTCGCCGGCGCCGTCGTGCTGCCGGGTGCGCTGATCGCCCCGCTCTGCCTGGTGGTCATCGGCAACACCTGGTTGCGGCACGGCAGGTCGGGGGGCTACCGCAGCTACCGGCAGCTGTTCGCCGGCGTGGTGGCCCTCGCCTCGTGCTACCTCGCCCGGCTGGTGCTGCTCGCCTTCCCCGGGCACCTCGGCCCGGTGTCGGTCTCGGCCGGCGCGGTGCTCGCGGTGGCCGCCGCACTGCTGACCTACCTGGTGGCCAATGCCGGGCTGCTGCACGCGGCCATCTATCTCGCGGTCCGGCCGGTCGCGGTCCGCACCCTGTTCGGCGGCTGGGCCGACGTCTCGCTGGAGTTCGCCACCCTGTGCCTGGGCGCGCTCATCTCGCTGGCCCTGCTCAACGAGCCGTTGCTGGCCGTCTTCGTGGTGCCGCCGATGTTCGTCCTGCAGCGCAGCGTGCTCACCAAGCAGCTGGAGCAGGCGGCCACCACCGACGGCAAGACCGGCCTGCTGAACGCGGCCACCTGGCACCACGTGGCGACGGTCGAGCTGACCCGGGCCGAGCGCGAGCGGTACGGCGCGGCACTGCTGATCATCGATATGGACAACTTCAAGCTGATCAACGACACCTACGGGCACCTGGCCGGCGACGACGTGCTGCGTGCCGTCGCGGAGTGCCTGGCCGAGGAGCTGCGCGGCTACGACTCGATCGGCCGGTTCGGCGGCGAGGAGTTCGTGGCCGTGCTCTCGGAGGTGGACGAGCTGAGCGCGCTGATGATCTCCGAGCGGATCCGGGTGCGGATCAGCCGGCTGCGGGTGCCCTCGCGGGACGAGCCGGACGCGCCGCTGGCCGGGCTGTCCTGCTCGATCGGGCTGGCCTGCTACCCGGCACACGGCACCGACACCGAGACGCTGCTGCACGCCGCCGACTCCGCGCTCTACGCGGCCAAGCGCGCCGGCCGCAACCGGGTGGAGCTCTCCACCGCCCGGCTCACCGCCTGACGTCCGCCCCGCCTACTGCACCGGGTCGGGCTGGCCTGAGGTCGGGCCGGCCTACGGCCGCGGGGTCCGGTCGACGAGGTGGGAGGCCGCCTGCGCCCGGGGCTTGACCACCGCCACGTCGATGTTCACGTGCGCCGGCCGGGTCGCCACGAACGCGATCACGTCGGCCACATCCTCGGCGGTGAGCGGCGCGTCGACCCCCTCGTACACCTGGGCGGCCCGGTCGGCGTCGCCGCGGAAGCGCACCAGCGAGAACTCCTCGGTCGCCACCATGCCCGGGGCCACCTCGGAGACCCGGATCGGCTCGTGCACCAGCTCCAGCCGCAGCGTCTCCATCAGCGCCCGCGCGCCGTGCTTGGCCGCCGAGTAGCCGGCCCCGCCCGGGTAGACGCCGCGGCCGGCGGTCGAGCCGGTCAGCACCACGTGCCCCCCGGCACCCGCCCGCAGCGCGGGCAGCAGGGCCTTGGTCACCCGCATCGCCCCGAGCACGTTCGTCTGGTACATCCGCAGCCACTCCTCCGGGTCGCCGTCGGCCACCCGGTCCAGCCCGATGGCACCGCCGGCGTTGTTCACCAGCAGCGCGATGCCGTCCGGCAGCTGCCCGGCCCGGTCGGCGAGGGCATCGACGGCGGCCTGGTCGGTGACGTCCAGGCCGATCGCGCTGATGCGCGGGTCCTCCGCCGCGAGCCGGTCCAGCCGGTCCGTGCGGCGGGCGGTCGCCCAGACGGTGAAGCCCTCGGCCGCGAGCCGGCGGGCGGTTGCCGCGCCGATCCCGCTGGATGCGCCGGTGACGATCGCGACTCCGCGTGGACCTGCCGTATCTGCCATGCCGGCAATTCTGCCCAGCCCCGGGATTCGGGCATAGTGGAGGGGTAACGCCGTCGGAGCGGGTGAGCCCGTCGGCATGCGGGGACGAACAGCGGAGGCAACGTGCGGCAGGGGCGATCGATCACCCGGCACGGCGTGCTACCCAAGCGAATCGCGACGATCAGCGTGCACACCTCGCCGCTCGACCAACCCGGTGGCGGCGACGCGGGCGGCCTGAACGTCTACGTCCTGGAGACCGCCCGGCGGCTCGCGGCCAGCGGGGTCGAGGTCGAGGTCTTCACCCGGGCGGTGTCCTCGGACCTGCCGCGGGTGGTCGAGGTGGAGCCGGGCGTGCTGGTGCGGCACATCACCGCCGGGCCGTACGAGGGGCTGTCCAAGCACGACCTGCCCGGCCAGCTGTGCGCGTTCACCGCGGCGGTGCTGCGGACCGAGGCACAGCACGACGAGGGCTGGTACGACCTGGTGCACTCGCACTACTGGCTGTCCGGCCAGGTCGGCTGGCTGGCGCGGGACCGGTGGGGCGTGCCGCTGGTGCACACCGCGCACACCCTGGCCAAGGCCAAGAACGCCTCGCTGGCCGAGGGCGACGCGCCGGAGCCGGCGGCCCGGCTGATCGGCGAGCAGCAGGTGGTGGACGAGGCCGACCGGCTGGTCGCCAACACCGCCGCGGAGGCCGCGCAGCTCATCGACTGGTACGGCGCCGAGCCGGGCCGGGTGGTCACGGTGCCGCCCGGGGTCGACCTGGAGACCTTCGCCCCGTCCGACCGGCAGGCGGCGCGGGCCCGGCTGGGCATCCGGCCGGACGCGCTGATGCTGCTGTTCGTCGGCCGGCTGCAACCGCTCAAGGCGCCCGACGTGCTGCTGCGCGCCGCGGCGGCCCTGGACGCCGACCTGGCCGACCGGCTCGAGGTGGTCGTGGTCGGGGCGCCGTCCGGGTCGGGGCTGGCCGAGCCGGACGCGCAGCGCAAGCTGGCCGCCGAGCTGGGCATCGCCGACCGGGTGCGGTTCTGCCCGCCGGCCGGGCGGGCGGAGCTGGCCGGCTACTACGCGGCCGCGGATCTGACCGTGGTTCCGAGTTACAACGAGTCGTTCGGCCTGGTGGCGCTGGAGTCGCAGGCCTGCGGCACCCCGGTGGTGGCCGCCGCGGTCGGCGGGCTGCCGACCGCCGTCGCCGACGGCCGGACCGGGCTGCTGGTCAGCGGGCACCGGACGCCGGACTGGGCCGCCACCCTCGGCGGCCTGCTGCGCGACGCCGACCGGCGGGCGGCGTTCGGGGTGGCAGCGCGGGCGCACGCGGAGAACTTCTCCTGGCGGCACACCGCCGACCAGCTGCTGGTCACCTACCGGGACGCGATCGCCGAGTACCGCGAGCAGGCCGCCCAGGGGGACACGGCATGAGCGAGCAGCCGTCGCAGGACGAGGCGATCGAGATCGTCCGGCGGGCGCTGGCCGAGTCCGGCACCGAGCACGACGAGCCGACCCCGGGCACCTTCGTCGCCCAGCTGCCCGGCCAGAAGCGGCTCAAGACGGCCTGCTGGCTGACCGTCGGCGTCCAGGGGCTGGCGGTCGAGGCGTTCGTGCTGCGCAAGCCGGACGAGAGCGAGGCCGCAGTGCATCGCTGGCTGCTGGCGCACAACCCGCGGATGTTCGGGGTGAGCTGGGCCATCGACGACTCCGGTGACGTGTACCTGACCGGCCGGCTGCCGCTGGCGGCCGTCACCGCCGAGGTGGTCGACCGGCTGCTCGGCGCGGTGCTGGAGTACGCCGACTCCTCGTTCAACACCCTGCTGGAACTGGGCTTCGGCTCGTCCATCCGGCGGGAGTGGGCCTGGCGGGAGAGCCGGGGCGAGTCGCTGGCCAACCTGGCCGCCTTCGAGGGCTTCGTCCGCCGCTCCTCCTGAGCCCGCACCGGCCGGGGGCGTCATGGACGGGCGCTAGATTCGCCTGGTGACCTCGCTGCTGATCCCCGCCCCGCTGAACGGTCCGTCCGACTCCGCGAACGGCGGCATCGTCGCCGGCCGGCTGGCGGCCCTGCTGCCGGCGGGCCGGCCCGTCACCGTCACGCTGCGGTTGCCGCCGCCGCTGGACGTCGAGCTGCCCGTCGAGCAGGCGGGCACGGGCATCCGGCTGCTGCACGGCGGCGGGCTGGTCGCCGAGGCGGTGGCCGGGGGCGAGGCGCCCGAACCGGTGCCCCCGGTGGACTTCGACACCGCGGCCGAGGCTGCCACCCGGTTCGAGGGATTCCGCGAGCACCCGTTCCCGACCTGCGTCGGCTGCGGCACCGAGCGGCCGGACGGGCTGGCCTGCCACGCCGGGCCGGTGGACGCCGCCGACCCGACCTACGTGGCGACCCCGTTCGTGCCCCGCGCCGATCTGGCCTGCGGGCTGGGCACCAGCGGCGACCTGGCGCTGACCTGGGCGGCCCTGGACTGCGCCGGCGGCTGGTCGATCGGGCTCGCCGGCCGGCGCGCGGTGCTCGGCCGGATGACCGCCCTGATCACCGAGGTGCCCGAGGTCGGCGAACGCTGCGTGGTGGTCGCCCGGTGCGACCGGTGGGACGGGCGCAAGGCGTACAGCCGCTCGACCGGCTACGGCGAGGACGGCCGTCCGCTCGGCGTCACCAGCGCGGTCTGGATCGAACTGCGCTGACGCCGGGTCGACCTGCGCCGACGCCGCGTCGACCTGCGCCGACGCGCCGGATCGACCTGCGCTGACGCCGGTTCGACCTGCGCCGACGCGCCGGATCGGACCGTGCTCGCCGGCAGTGGCAGGATTGGCGGCGTGACCGAGACTGCGACGCTGGTGCTGCTCCGCCACGGTGAGAGCGACTGGAACCTGAAGAACCTGTTCACCGGCTGGGTGGACGTCGACCTCACCGCGACCGGTGCCGAGCAGGCCAAGCGGGGTGGCGAGCTGCTTGCCGAGCACGGCCTGCTGCCGCACGTGGTGCACACCTCGCTGTTGCGCCGGGCGATCCGGACCGCCGAGATCGCGCTGCACACCGCCGACCGGCACTGGATCCCCGTGAAGCGCAGCTGGCGGCTGAACGAGCGCCACTACGGTGCGCTGCAGGGCAAGGACAAGGCGGCGGTGCGCGCGGAGTTCGGCGACGAGCAGTTCATGCTCTGGCGCCGGTCCTACGACGTGCCCCCGCCGCCGCTGGCCGCCGACGACCAGTACAGCCAGGTGGGCGATCCGCGCTACGCCGACCTGCTCGACAGCGTGCCGCGCACGGAGTGCCTGGCCGACGTGGTGGCCCGGATGATGCCGTACTTCTACGACGCCATCGTGCCCGATCTGCGGCACGGCACCGTGCTCGTCGCCGCGCATGGCAACTCGCTGCGCGCGCTGATCAAGCACCTGGATGGGCTGTCCGACGACGAGGTCGTCTCGCTGAACGTGCCCACCGGCATCCCGCTGCGCTACGAGCTCGACAGCACCACCATGCTGCCGGTGCGCCCGGCCGACTACCTCGACCCGGAGGCGGCCCGGATCGCCATCGACCAGGTGGCCAACCAGGGC
>DATJNU010000136.1:0-2924 GCA_035507775.1 Jatrophihabitans sp. | reverse complement strand
CGCACCAGACCCGCGGTCAGCTCGCGGTCGCGCATCAGGTAGACCTGGAACCACCAGGTGCCGCCCGCAGCCGCGACGACCTCAGCCACGTCCTCGATCCGCCGGGAGCTTCTTGTGGAGAGCACGAACAGCGCCCCGGCCTGGGCCGCGCCGGCCGCGGTGGCCAGCTCGCCGTCCGGGTGCGCCAGGCCGTGAAAGCCGGTCGGCGCCACGCACAGCGGGGTGGCGAACTCGGTGCCGAGCAGCCGGGTGGACGTGTCCACCGCGGACATTTCGCGCAGCACCCGCGGTGCCATCCAGACCTGGCGCCAGGCTTTCTCGTTGGCGCGCAGGGTCCGTTCCCGCCCCGACCCGCCGGCGTAGTAGTCATAGACACTACGTGGCAGCCGGTTTCGAGCACGGCGTTGCAGCTCTGCGGCGTCAGGAGTCACGAACTTCGAGTATGGAGGCAGGCATGAGTGAGCGCACATACCGGGTCACCGAGATCGTCGGCACGTCGCCGGACGGCGTCGAGCCCGCGATCCGCAGCGCGCTGCACCGCGCCGGGCAGACCCTCCGGCACCTCGACTGGTTCGAGGTGACCCAGATCCGTGGCCAGATCGTCGATGACGAGGTCGCCCACTTCCAGGTCGGGCTCAAGGTCGGCTTCCGCCTGGAAGACGCGTAAGTACCCGGGGGATAACCCCCGGACCCCCAGACCGGAGGGCTTCGCCCCCCGGACCCCCTTGCCGTCTGCTCGGGCCAGCCTTCGGCCGGCCCTCGCATCCGGCATCCTCCAGCGCGCCTTAACCCGGGCCAGCCTGCGGCCGACCCTCGCATCCGGCACCCTCCGGCGTGCGCCTTAACTCGCTTGGCTGACCGAGGACATGTTGAAGCCGTCCACCCGCAGCGGCGGCATGGCCGCGCGGCTGAAATAGTCGCCCCACTCGCGCGGCAGGGCCGGGCCGGTGGCGCCGGCTTCGGTGACCCGGCCCAGCATGGCCACCGGGCTCTCGTTGAACCGGAAGTTGTTCACCGCCCCGGTGACCTCACCGTTCTCGACCAGGTAGACGCCGTCCCTGGTCAGCCCGGTGAGCAGCAGGGTCTGCGGGTCGACCTCCCGGATGTACCACAGGCAGGTCAGCAGCAGCCCGCGGCCGGTGCGGGCCACCATGTCGTCCAGTGACGCGTGCGCGCCGGGCACCTCCAGGATCAGGTTGCCGATCGTCGGCGTCACCGGCAGCCCGGACAGCCCGGCCGAGTACCGCGTCTGGGTCAGCGCCGCGAGTTCGCCACCGCGGATCCAGTCGGTCGGGCCGAGCGGCAGGCCGTTGTCGAACACCGAGGAATTACGGTCCGACGCGCGCGCGATCACGAAGGGAGTGGCCTGGAGGCCGGGAGCCGCCGGGTCGCTGCGCAGCGTGACCGGCAGGCTGGCCAGCCGCTCGCCGACCCTGGTTCCGCCGCCCGGCTTGCTGAACACCGTCCGCCCGTCCACGGCATCCTTGGCCCCGCACGACCAGTACAAGTCCACAAGCAGATCGGCGACCGCGGTCGGCGGCAGCAGCGTCTCGTACCGGCCGGCGGGCAGCTCGATCCGCCGGCCGGCCCAGTCCAGCCGCCGGGCCAGGCCGGCCTCGAGGGCGGCCACGTCGATGTCGGCGAAGTCACGGGTGCCCGCGCCGGCCCAGGCCGAGCGGGCCATGTCGGCCGT
Organism: Jatrophihabitans sp.; assembly: GCA_035507775.1. Taxonomy (GTDB): domain Bacteria; phylum Actinomycetota; class Actinomycetes; order Mycobacteriales; family Jatrophihabitantaceae; genus Jatrophihabitans_A. The sequence goes on along the minus strand of DATJNU010000136.1, from coordinate 1,231 downwards.
CTTCGCGTTCAGCTCGACCCGGCCCGACGGCTGGTCGTGCCGCAGCCGCAGCCCGGTGGAGCTGCCCAGGAACAGCGAGTTGAGAGAGTGCTCGGCGTATCCGTACAGCCGCCGGCCACCCGATGCCGCCACCCCGAACGCGTCGCCGAGCGCGCCGGCGAAGCCGCGCAGCACGCCGATCTCGGTCCTGCCCGGCGCGTCGTCCCAGGCCGGGGTCAAATTCATAGTCACATCGCCGGCCCCGGGTTTTTTCTAGAACGGGTCGCCGTAGGCCGGCTCGGGCAGCGGCTGCGCGTCCTGGGCCGGGGTGCTCGCGGCCGCCGCCCGCTCGGCTTCGGCCACCACCTCGGCGATCTGGTCCTCGCTGGTTCCGGATCTGGACACCACGCCGGCCCTGGTCCCGGCGGCGTCGCGGACGACGGCGATCACCGTGAGCCTGCGTGAGGAGGAGACACCGTTGGTCGTCAGCGTATTGCCGGCCCAGCGCAGGTTCGCGGTCGAGCCCTCCTCCACGATCACCACGCAGTCGTCGCAAGCCGCCGCGTGCAGGGCACGCTCCACGGTGTCCTGCGGCGGGATGGCGCGGTTCACGCCGCGGCCTCCTGAGCCGTGTTGAGGATCCGGATTCCTCGCAGCAGCGCGGCCGGGCAGCCGTGGCTGACCGGCGCGATCTGGCTGGGCTGGCCCTTGCCGCAGTTGAACGCGCCGCCGAGCACGTAGCTCTGCGGGCCGCCGACGGCCTCCATCGAGTTCCAGAAGTCGGTGGTCGTCGCCTGATAGGCGACGTCGCGGAGCTGACCGGCCAGGCGGCCTCCGGAAATCTTGAAGAACCGCTGGCCGGTGAACTGGAAGTTGTACCGCTGCATGTCGATCGACCAGCTCTTGTCCCCGACGACATAGATCCCGTGCTCCACGCCGGCGATCAGCTCGGCGGTCGACGGCCCGCCTGCGGCGGGCCGCAGTGACACGTTGGCCATCCGCTGGATCGGCATGTGGCCCGGCGAGTCGGCGAACGCGCATCCGTTTGACGCTCCGCCGCTGGCTCCCGACCCCGCCATGCGGGCCATCCGCCGGTCCAGCTGGTATCCGGTCAGCACCCCGCCCGAAATCAGGTCCCAGGACTGCGCGGCGACCCCCTCGTCGTCGTAGCCCACCGTGGCCAGACCGTGCTCGGCCGTCCGGTCCGCGGTGACGTGCATCAGCGGCGAGCCGTACTGCAGGCTGCCGAGCT
>DATJNU010000135.1:0-26169 GCA_035507775.1 Jatrophihabitans sp. | reverse complement strand
ACACCCTGATGACCGAGCAGAGCGGACCGAAGCAGCTGGTGGGCTATGCGGCCGGGGCCGAGCAGGCCGGCTTCGACTTCGCCGTCTCCAGCGACCATTACTTTCCCTGGCTGGCCGAGATGGGCCACTCCGGCTACGCCTGGTCGATGCTGGGCGCCGTCGCGCAGGTGACCGACCGGATCGAGCTGATGACCTACGTGACCTGCCCGACCATGCGCTACCACCCGGCCGTGGTCGCGCAGAAGGCCGCCACGATGGGCCTGCTGTCGGACAACCGGTTCGTGCTCGGCGTGGGTTCCGGTGAGAACCTCAACGAGCACGTGGTCGGCCGCGGCTGGCCGATCGCCTCGGTCCGGCAGGACATGCTGCTGGAGGCGATTCAGCTGATCCGGGCGCTGCACGAGGGCGGCCAGACCACCTGGGCCGGCGAGCACTTCCGCACCGACTCGGCCAAGCTCTGGGACCTGCCGGACCGTCCGGTGCCGATCGCCGCGGCGGTCTCGGGCGGTGGCTCGGTCGACCGGTTCGCGCCGGTGGCCGACCACCTGATCGCGGTGGAGCCCGATGCCGACCTGGTCAGCGGCTGGGATGCGGCCCGGCCGGACCTGCCGGAATCCCGCAAGATCGGCCAGATCCCGATCTGTTGGGGGCCGAACAAGGACCGGGCCGTCGAGCGCGCGCACGAGCTGTTCCGGTGGTTCGGCGGCGGCTGGCACGTCAACGCCGACCTGCCGACGCCGGTCGCGTTCGAGAGCGCCAGCCAGTTCGTTCGGCCCGAGGACGTCGCCCGCTCCATCGCCTGCGGCCCGGACCTCGACGAGCTGGCCGAGTCGGTGAAGTCCTTCTTGGCCGCCGGGTTCACCGACGTGGCGCTGGTGCAGGTGGGGGACGAGAGCCAGCAGGAGTTCCTGGCGACGGTGGCCGAGCCCCTGCTGGCCAGGCTCCGCGCGCTGTAGGTCTGCCATGCCCGCCTGGGTGGGAATCTCCGGCTGGAACTACCCGCCCTGGCGGGGCACCTTCTACCCGCCCGGCCTGCCGCACCGCGCCGAGCTGGCCTATGCGGCGAGCAAGCTGAACTCCATCGAGCTCAACGGCTCGTTCTACTCGCTGCAGCGGCCGGCCAGCTACCACCGTTGGGCCGCGCAGACGCCGGAGCGATTCTGCTTTTCGGTGAAGGGAAGCCGTTTCATCACGCACCTGAAACGGCTCGCCGACTCCGAGCACGCGCTGCCGAACTTCCTGGCCAGCGGCCCGCTGGCGCTGGGGGACAAGCTCGGCCCGCTGCTCTGGCAGCTGCCGCCGAACTTCGCCTTCGACCTCGGCCGGATCGAGGCGTTCCTCGACCGGCTGCCGCGCAGCACCGGCGAGGCCGCCTACCTCGCCCGCCGGCACGACGGCCGGGTGGCCGGGCGCGCCTGGACCGGCTGTCGGGACGACCGCCCGCTGCGGCACGCGATGGAGGTGCGGCACGACAGCTTCCGGGCGCCCGCCTTCCTGCAGCTGCTCACCGCGCACCGGGTGGCCGCGGTCATCGCCGACACCGCCGGGCGGTGGCCGCAGTTCGAGACCGTCACCGCCGACTTCGTCTACGTTCGGCTGCACGGTGCCCGGGAGCTGTACGTCAGCGGCTACACCGAGCCGGAATTACGTGGTTGGGAAAGGCGAATCCGGGGCTGGCTGGCCGCCGGGCTGGATGTGTTCGTCTATTTCGACAACGACGTCAAGGTGCGGGCGCCGTACGACGCGATGGCGCTGTCGGCGATGCTGCGCGAGCCGGGCGCCGCCTGAGCCGGCGCCCGGCGGCGCAACGCTAGTCCTGCGGCCGCCTCGGCCCGTCCGGCAGCGTCCCGGTGTCCATCACCTCGAGGGCCACGTCGCGCAGCTTGCGGTGCAGGTTCTGGCTCGCGGTGCGCAGCAGGTCGAAGGCGTCGTCGCTGGTGATCTTGCGGTGCGCCATCAGGATGCCCAGCGCCATGCCGATCTCGCGGCTGCTCTGCAGCGCCGTCTGCAGGTTCGCCGCCTGCTCGGTGGCCGCGATCAGCGCGACCAGGGTCGAGGCCTGGCCGGCGAAGTGGTCGGCCGCGGCGCCGGATTCGTCGCCCGGTCCCGCTCCCCAGAGGGTCAGCACGGTCGGGTGCGAGCCGGCCAGCCGGTACGCGCGCACCGAGGTCACCCCGGCGGCCCGGACCGCGAACGGGGCGAACCGTGGCCAGCGGGTGTCGCGTTCGAGATCGGTGACCGCGAGGTTCTCGTCCAGCCGGGCGACGTCCGCGGTCGGGCCCTCGCCGAGCTCGTTCTGCGCTCGCTCCAGTTGCTCGGCGGCCTTGTCCGAGGCCGCCAGCAGCTGGCTGTGCTTGCCCCGCAGGGTGGTGATGGTGGCCCAGCGGCATCCCTCGACGGACTTCACGGCCAGATCGACCACGCGATGCGCCGGTGCGGCGCCGCCCCCGGTTCCGGCGATCTGTTCTGCCAGGCTGGAGAACTCTCGGCTGAGTTCCAACATGTCGGTTCGATCCATTGCGGCCCTTAGCGTCGAGGCCCAGGTTGTGGTGCACGCCAGGCTCCGCTTCTGAACCGTGCGCACTGATGTTCTATCAGACCGGGCGGTCTGGTGATCTTGGTGGCGGTGCAACCGGGGCCAGCGCCCGGATGTGACAATCCCGGGCCCGGCACAGGTGCCGGGCCCGGGATCGTGGGGGCCTGAGCCCCGGCGTGCGGGGCCCGCACGCCGGGACGGGCTGGTTAGCGGTGGCGCGGCGCGAAGCTCGCCAGCGCCAGCAGCGGCACGAACTTGGCGCCGTCGAAGGTGCCCACGCCGGAGGCCAGGTCGTAGCCACGGGTGGCCGGGTAGCCGGTCACCCCGCCGAAGGAGTTGTCACCGATGGTGACGTCGACGATGCCCGGAGCGTGCACGGCGTTGAGGCCGTACAGCGACGGGTTGATCTGGCCGAGCGAGTGGTGCGCCAGCTGCGCCGCCATCGCGACGATGCCGGAGAACAGCGGCGACGCCTCGCTGGTGCCGCCGACCAGGTGCCAGCCGATCCGGCTCGGGTCGAACGAGTAGTACAGGATCGCCGCGCCGTCCACCGCGGCCGAGGCCGAGATGTCCGGCGTGCCGCGCCGGTCGCCGACCACCGAGCGGACCGAGTTCTGGTAGTCCGGGCGGCTGAAGTACTCGCTGACCCCGCCGCCGCCGGCGCCGTAGCCGTCGTTCCACACCTGGTCCGGCGCGGTCCGGTTGCCGTCGGCATCGAGGTGCAGCTGGGTGCCGCCGATGCTGGTCACCAGCGGGTCGGAGGACGGCCAGGAGTTGACCTGCGTCGGGTAGAGCGCGCTGCCGTCGAGGTTGTAGTTGGTCGCGCCGGTGTCACCGGACGAGGCCAGCACCGTCACCCCGTGCTGGGCGGCGTTGACGAAGGCCGAGCGCAGCGAGAGCAGGCTCTGCTTGGACGGGAAGGTCTCCTCGGTGGCGCCGAAGCTCTGGGTGATGACGTCGGCCAGCCGGTGGTCGATCACGTAGTTCTCGGCCGCGACGATCTCCGGGAAGCCGGTGACGCCCTCGGTCTCGGCGACCGGGGTCTCGACCAGCAGGATGTTGGCGTCCGGCGCCATCGCGTGCGCGATCTCGACGTCGAGGGTGGTCTCGGTCGCCCAGCTGACCATGGTGGAGTCGTTCGGGTCGTAGGGCGGCACCGCGCCGACCGGCTGGATCACCTGCAGCGACGGCGGTGCGGGGATGCCGTAGTTCTGGTCATAGACGGCGAGGTCGTGGGCGATGGTCGGCGAGCCGTAGGAGTCGACGATCGCGATGGTCCGGCCCTTGCCGGTGATGCCGGCCTTGTAGAGCGGCTTGAGGTCGTAGGCCTGCTGGTACTGCAGCGGGGAGTAGCAGGCGATGCCGATGTTGGCCTCGCAGTAGGCGGTGTCCGGCGGGAAGGCGAGGTTCTGGGCGAGCACGTGCCCGGCCACCGCCGGGATCGGCCGCACGGTCGCCGCGTGGTGGATCGGGGCGGCCGAGGCGCTGGTCGTCGTGCCGGCCGTCACGGCGAGGGACGTCCCCAGCGCGGTCGCGGCCAGGGCCGTCACCGCAACCTTGGAGACGCGAGATTTCACTGCACGCATCGTGGCGAGCTCCTTGTAGTCACTGTGCCGAGCAGATGCCCGGGCCTCAGTATCCTGAGACCAACCGGGTCAATCGCACAAGAGTCCCAGGCCAGCAAATCCCCTGAATGGGCGCGTGCCTGGGCGGATCGGAGCGGCAGGTGGCGAAGCGGGCAGGCAATGCCGGACAAACCATCCTGGTCACCGGGGCCTCCGGCTTCGTCGGTTCCCGGCTGGCCGAGGCGCTGGCCGCGGCGGGCCACCCGGTGCGCGCGATGACCCGGCACCCGGACGGCTACACCGGGGCGGGCGAGCCGGTCGCCGGTGACGTGCACGCCCCGCAGACCCTCGCCGAGCCGCTGGCCGGCGTGCACACCGCCTACTACCTGGTGCATTCGCTGGACTCCGACGACTTCGAGCGGCTGGACGCCGACGCGGCCCGCGCGTTCGGCAGGGCCGCGGCCGAGGCGGGCGTGCGCCGCATCGTCTACCTGGGCGGCCTGGGCTCGGAGCGGGCCGCGCTCTCGCCGCACCTGCGGTCCCGGCGCGCGGTCGAGGGCTTGCTGGGTGAGGCCGGGGTCCCGGTCACGGTGCTGCGGGCGGCGGTGGTGGTCGGCCACGGCGGCATCTCGTGGGAGATCACCCGTCAGCTGGTGGACCACCTGCCGGCGATGGTCGCCCCGAGCTGGGTGAACACCCGCACGCAGCCGATCGCGCTCGCCGACGTGATCCGCTACCTGGTCGGCGTGCTGGCCGACGACACCGGCGGCAGCGTGGTGTACGAGATCGGCGGCCCGGAGGTGCTGCGCTACATCGACATGCTGCGCCGGGCCGCCAAGATCATGCACCGGCGCGCGCTGCCGGTGCTCGGGGTGCCGCTGCTGACCCCGCGGCTGTCCTCCGGCTGGCTGGCGCTGGTCACCGACGTCGACCTCGCCACCGCGCGCAACCTGGTCGACTCGATGACCACCGAGGTGGTGGTGCGCGACCATGCCATCACCTCGGTGGTGCCGGGCGAGCCGATGGGCTACGACGACGCGGTGCGGGCGGCGCTGGCCGAACGGGCCGCGGCGACCGGGCCCGACGGCCGATGACCACCCTGCACCTCCTGCGGGCATCGGGGCGATGAGCCCTGCCGCGCCCCGGCAGCGGCGGGCCGCGCTGGTGCCGCGCCGGCTCGCCTCGCTGGTGCGCCTGGCGCTGGTCGAGAAGGTGCCGCGGGATCACCTGCAGCCGGATGCCGCGTTCCGGCGCCGGCGGGTCGTGGCCGCCGTCGTGCTGCTGGCCGGCACGGTGCTGCTCGGGGTGTCGCTGTCGGTGCGGCCGGGCGACCAGGCGTTCTACCCGCTCACCTTCGCCCTGGCCGCGGTCTGGGTGATCGGCGGCTTCGCCTCCGGCCCGCTGCACCTCGGCCGGATCGCGGTCGGCGGCCGGCTCCGCCGCCCGGTCGTCACCCCGGTCGGGGTCGGGTTGGCGTTCGTGGCGGTCTTCACCCTCGGCGCGCTGGTGGTCCGCGAGATCGGGCCGCTGGCCGACTACACCGAGAACGTGCTGGCGCACGCCCGGTCCGGCTCGCTGCCGCTGCTGGTGGTGATCACCGCGCTGAACGGCATCAGCGAGGAGGTCTTCTTCCGCGGCGCGCTGTACGCGGCGATCGGCGTCCGGCACCCGGTGCTGATCTCGACCCTGGTCTACGCCGTCGCCACGGTGGCGACCGGCAACCCGATGCTGGTCTTCGCCGCGCTCACCCTCGGTGCGGTGCTCGGCCTGCAACGCCGGGCGTCCGGCGGCCTGCTGGCCCCCATCCTCACCCACGTCACCTGGTCGGTGGGCATGCTGCTGATCCTGCCGCCGCTGTTCGCCGGCCGCTGAGCCGCTCCGTCGGCGGCGCACGGTGTGGCCGGCTCAGCGCGCCGAGGCGTCCTCGCGCGGCCGGGCCGCGGTCTCCTCGTGCACGTACCGGTTGCCGCGCAGCAGCGACGCGGCCGCGCCGATCAGCGACATCGCGATGGCCATGACGAAGACGATGACCAGCCCGTGGTGGAACGGCTGGGAGATCAGTCGCGGGAAGAACTCCTTGCCAGTCAGCGTGGTCGCGTCGCCCGGCCGCAGCCCGGCCAGCCCCCGCGGCCCGAGCAGCGAGCGGATCGGGTTGTCGCCGAGGAACGCGGCGAACAGGCTGCCGACCGGCGGGGCGTTGCCGATCGAGGTGGCCAGGCCGGCCGGCACCCCGTGCGCCTGCAGTCCCGAGCGCAGCGTGGTCGGCAGCGTCGAGGCGAGCCCGGCGATCATCAGCGAGAAGAACACCCCGATGGACAGCGACGATCCGGAGTTGAAGAAGGTGGCCCGCATGCCCGAGGCCGAACCGCGGCTGGTCGGCGGGACGCTGTTCATGATCGCGGTCGTGTTGGGCGAGGAGAACAGCCCGGAGCCGATGCCGTTGAGCACCAGCAGCCCGGCGAACGCCCAGTAGTCGAAGTCCACCGGCAGCAGCAGCAGGCCGAGGAAGCTGGCCGCGACGAGCACCAGCCCGCCGGTGGCGAAGGTCCGCGCGCCGAACCGGTCGGACAGCGCGCCCGAGACCGGGCCGACGATCAGGAACGCGATGGTCAGCGGCAGCAGGTAGATGCCGGCCCAGAGCGGGGTGTCGGCGTAGTCGTAGCCGTGCAGCGGCAGCCAGATGCCCTGCAGCCAGATGATGAGCATGAACTGCAGGCCGCCGCGCGCGATCGAGGCGAGCAGCCCGGCCAGGTTGCCGGCCGCGAATGCCTTGATGCCGAAGAGCCGCATGTCGAACATCGGCTCGCTGATCCGGGTCTCGGCGACGCAGAAGACGGCCAGCAGCGCGGTGCCGCCGATCAGGCCGGCCAGCACCCAGGGGTCGGTCCAGCCCATCGTGTGGCCGCCGTAGGGCTGGATCCCGTAGGTGATCGCGGCCAGCAGCGCGGTCAGTCCGACCGCGAAGAGCACATTGCCCAGCCAGTCGATCTTCGACTGCTGGCGGCCGGAGAGCTCGTGCAGGCTGCGGTAGGACCACACCGTGCCGATCAGGCCGAACGGCACCGAGACGAAGAAGACCAGCCGCCAGTCGACCTCGGACAGCAGGCCACCGGCGATCAGGCCGATGAACGAGCCGGCGATGGCGGCCACCTGGTTGATGCCGAGCGCCATGCCGCGCCGGCTCGACGGGAAGGCGTCGGTGAGGATGGCGGTGGAGTTGGCGAAGAGCATCGCCGCGCCGATGCCCTGCAGCAGCCGCCAGCCGATCAGCCAGAGCGCCCCGCCGCCACCGGTGAACGGGTCGAGGGCGAGCAGGACGGAGCCCGCGGTGAAGACGACGAAGCCGGCGTTGTACATCCGCACCCGGCCGTAGATGTCGCCCAGCCGGCCGAACGAGACCACGAAGACGGCGGTCACCAACAGGAAGCCCATCAGCATCCAGAGCAGGTAGCTGACGTTGCCCGGGGCGAGCGGGTCGAGCTCGATGCCGCGGAAGATGGCCGGCAGCGAGATGATCACGATCGAGGAGTTGATGGTCGCCATCAGCACGCCGAGCGTGGTGTTCGACAGCGCCACCCACTTGTAGCCGGGATGGTCGCGGTCGACCGCGATGCCGCGGCGGGCAGGGGCTGCGGAGTCGCGGGCGGAGTCCGGTGTGGTCACGGGGCGCGTCGCTTTCGTCGAAACGTTCGGCGGGGTCGAACGGCCACAAGATTGTTAGCCAAGCTAAGCATACGCGGGCTCGGCCGGTGGCCGTCAGGTCTGGCCGGTGGCGGTCAGGTCTGGCCGGTGGCGGTCCGGCCTGGCCGGTGGCGGTGGCGTCAGGCCTGGCCGTAGCCCCGGAACGCCTCGGCCGCCGCGGCCAGCTGGGCCCCGTCCAGCACCCGCTCGCCGCCGGCCAGCCGGCACCGCCAGGCCAGCTCGGCGACGTACTCCACCGACTCGGCGGCCGCCATCGCCGCGGCCAGGTCGGCGCCCACGGCGACCACGCCGTGGTTCGCCAGCAGCGCCGCGCCGCTGTCGCCCAGCGCGGCCACGCAGGCCGCGGCCAGCTCCTCGCTGCCGTACCGGAAATACGGGGCGACGCCCACCGGGCCGACCCGGGCCAGCTGGTAGTGCACCGGCGGGATCGGCTCGCCGAGCACCGCGAAGACGGTGGCGAACATCGAGTGGGTGTGCACGATCGCGGCCACGTCCGGCCGGGCGCGGTAGACGGCCAGGTGCAGGGCCAGCTCCGAGGTCGGCCGCAGCGTGCCGGCGAGTGGCTGGCCGGCCAGGTCGACCACCGGCACGTCCGGCGGGGTGAGGTCCTCGTAGGGCACCCCGGTCGGCGACACCGCGACCGCCTCGCCCAGTCGCAGCGAGACGTTGCCGGAGGTGCCGCGGACCAGGCCGGTGGCCAGCAGCTGCCGGCCGGCGCGCACCACCGCGGCCCGTTCGGCGGTGAGCGGGTGTGGCTGCGAGGTCGCCATGAGGGTGCAGGCTAGCCGGTTAGGCTCAGCGGTCATGCGGACCATCGACTGGGCGGACGGCCGGATCCGGATCATCGACCAGACCCGGCTGCCGGCCGAGCTGCGGACCGTCGAGATCACCGAGCTCGACCAGCTGATCGAGCACATCCGCTCGCTGGCGGTGCGCGGCGCGATGGCGCTCGGGGTGGCCGCCGCGCTCGGCATGGCGCTGGCCGCGACCCGGGCCACCGGCGACCTGGACGCCGAGCTGGCGGCGGCCGCCGACCGGCTGATCGGGGCCCGGCCGACCGCGGTCAACCTGGGCTGGGGCGTCCGCGAACTGCTGCTGGCCCGGGCGGCCGGGGCCGGCCCGGCGCAGCTGGTGGCCCGGGCGCTGGCGATCCGGGACGCCGACATCGCGGTCAGCCGGGCGCTCAGCCGGCGCGGCGCGGACCTGCTGGCCGGGGCCCGCACCGTGCTCACCCACTGCAACGCGGGTGCCCTGGCAGGGGTCGAGTCCGGTTCCGCGCTCGGGGTGATCGGGCAGCTGCACGCCGACCGGCCGCTGGAGCTGGTGTACGTCTGCGAGACCCGGCCGCTGCTGCAGGGCAGCCGGCTGACCGCCTGGGAGCTGGGCCGGCTGGGCATCCCGCACCGGGTGATCGTCGACTCGGCCGCGGCCGGGCTGCTGGTCGGCGGCGCCGCCGACGCGGTGGTGGTCGGGGCCGACCGGATCGCCGCAAACGGTGACGTCGCGAACAAGGTCGGCACGCTCGGGCACGCGCTGGCCGCCCGGCACGCCGGCATCCCGTTCGTGGTGGCCGCTCCCGAGGCGACGGTCGATCCGGCGGCCGCGAGCGGCGGCGACATCCCGATCGAGATCCGGGACGAGGACGAGGTGCTCTCCTGGGCCGGGCACCGGGTCGCGGCGCCGGGCAGCGCGGGCTGGAACCCCGCCTTCGACGTGACGCCGGCCGAGCTGGTGGCCGCGGTCGTCACCGAGGCGCGCACCATCCGGGGACGGGCCGACCGGCCGGTGCCGTTACCGGACGATCTGGCCCAGCTCACGGTGACCGGACCCGCGCCGCAGGCGGGTTGAGCGCACCGGTTGAATGGGCAGCCGTGGCGACCGAACGACACCCGCTCGACGAACACTTCCTGACTCAGGCCGAGGCGCTGCCGTCCGGGCCGCCCCGTCCGGACGGCGACCCGGTGCAGCCCGGCAGCACGCTGAGCATCGCCGGGGCGCTGGCGCTGTTCGAGCGGCAGTGCGAGTCGCGGCATGCCGACCTGGCCGCGATCTGGATGCAGTCCCAGGGCCGCGGCTACTACACGATCGGCTCGTCCGGGCACGAGGGCAATGCGGCGGTGGCCGCGGCGCTGCACCCGGACGACCCGGCGCTGCTGCACTACCGGTCCGGCGGCTTCTACTGCTCCCGGGCCGCGCAGGTGCCGGGGCAGGACGCGGTGCGCGACATCCTCTTCGGCGTCGCCGCGGCCACCGGTGAGCCGATCGCCGGCGGCCGGCACAAGGTGTTCGGCAACGCCGCGCTGTCGGTGATCCCGCAGACCTCGACGATCGCCTCGCACCTGCCCCGGGCGATGGGGCTGGCCTACGCGATCGAGCGCGCCAAGCGGATCGGCGTGACCACGCCGTGGCCGTCCGACGCGGTGGTGGTGACCAGCTTCGGCGACGCCTCGGTCAACCACTCCACCCTGGTGGGGGCGTTCAACAGCTCCTCCAACACCGTCTACCAGGGGCTGCCGATGCCGCTGCTGATGGTGTGTGAGGACAACGGCATCGGGATCAGCACCCGCACCCCATCCGGCTGGATCGCCCAGCGGTTCGCGGCGCGGCCGGGACTGCGCTACCTGGCGGTGGACGGCTGCTCGCTGGCCGACGTCTACGACGCGGCCCGGCAGGCGGTGGAGTTCGTCCGGACGGCGCGCAAGCCGGCGTTCCTGCACCTGAAGACGGTCCGGTTCCTCGGCCACGCCGGTTCCGACGCCGAGGTGGCCTACCGCACCCCGGCCGAGATCGTCGCCGACTATGCCCGGGATCCGTTGCTGGCCAGCGCCCGGCTGCTGACCGCGGCCGGCGTGCTGGACGGCAAGCAGGTGGTCGAGCTGTACGAGCAGGTCCGCGAGCGGGTCCGGGCCACCGCGCTGGCCGCGATGGCCGAGCCGCAACTGGCGACCGCGGCCGAGGTGATGGCCCCGCTGGCCCCGCGCCGGCCGGACGCGGTGGCCTCGTCGGTGGCGCTGGCCGCCGAACCGGCCGAGCGGGAGAAGGTGTTCGGCGGCAAGCTGCCGGAGCGGGAAGGGCCGCTGACGCTGGCCCAGTCGATCAACCGGGCGCTGCACGACGAGCTGGCGCGCCGGCCCGAGGCGCTGGTCTTCGGCGAGGACGTCTCGGTCAAGGGCGGCGTGTACGGCCTGACCCGGGGGCTGCGCAAGGCGTTCGGGGCCGGGCGCGTCTTCGACACCATCCTGGACGAGCAGGCGATCCTCGGGGTTGGCCTGGGCGCGGCGCTGGCCGGGCTGCTGCCGATCCCGGAGATCCAGTACCTGGCCTACCTGCACAACGCCGAGGACCAGCTGCGCGGCGAGGCGGCCACCCTGCAGTTCTTCTCCCAGGGGCAGTACCGCAACCCGATGGTGGTGCGCATCGCCGGCCTCGGGTACCAGCGCGGTTTCGGCGGCCACTTCCACAACGACAACTCGGTGGCGGTGCTGCGCGACATCCCGGGGCTGGTGGTCGCGGTGCCCGCGCACCCCGCCGACGCGCCGGCGATGCTGCGCACCCTGGTCGCGGCCGGCCGGGTGGACGGCACGGTCGGGGTGTTCCTGGAACCGATCGCGCTCTACCACCAGCGCGACCTGGCCGAGGGGGACGGCCGCTGGCTGGCCCCGTACGTGGGCCCGGAGGGGTGGGCGGACGAGCACGTCCCGATCGGCGCCGGCCGCACCTGGCCGGTCGGGGACGGCGCGCCGGAGCTGACCATGGTGACCTTCGGCAACGGCCTGCCGATGAGCCTGCGGGTCGCCGAGCAGCTGGCCGCCGAGGGGGTGGCCTCCCGGGTGCTGGACCTGCGCTGGCTCGCACCGCTGCCGGTGCGCGACATCCTGCGGGAGGCGTCGGCGTCCGGACGGGTGCTGGTGGTGGACGAGACCCGCAAGAGCGGCGGGGTGTCCGAGGCGGTGCTGACCGCGCTGATCGACGGCGGCTACCGGGGCGCGGTCAAGCGGGTCACCAGCGCCGACAGCTTCATCCCGCTCGGCGACGCGGCCCGCGCGGTGCTGCTGGACGAGGCCACCGTGCTGCACGCGGCCCGGGACCTGCTGGGCTGAGCTGCCCGGTGGCGGCGGCCCGGGACCTGCTGGGCTGAGCTGCCCGGTGGCGCGTCAGACGGTGCGCACGAAGGTGGCGAGCCGTGGGTTCGCGTTGCCCTGCCGGATGTTGATGATGTAGACGCTGATGGTGTGCCGGCCCGGGGGCAGGGTGACCGTGAAGTCGAAGCCGAGGTCGGGCCCGGCGTGGTAGCGGGCGGCCACGTCCGGGCGCGGCGTGTTCGACCGGTGGTAGCCGGCGTAGTGGCCGTCGTAGTAGACGGCGGTCAGCGGCGCGACGCTCTTGTAGTCCGGGTCGATCGACCAGCCGACCAGCCGCACCCGGTGACCGGACAGCACCGAGACGCCGTCGAGGTGACCGATCGGGTTGTGCAGCGCGACGAGGGCGGCGGAGCTGGGCTGCGGGCCGCCGACGTCGGCGAAGTCCTGGGTGAGCCAGAGCTTGCCGGTCGCGGTGTCGATCAGGATGTCCACGCCGACGTAGCGGACCGACCTGGAGAGGATGTTGAGCCGGTGCCCGTCGTTCGGCGCGGTCTCGTTGTACATCGAGACCTGCAGGCCGGTGGCGCCGGAGGTGGAGCGGTTGGTGGTCCAGCCGATGTTCTCGGCCGCGGCGTGCCAGGCGACGCCGGCCTGGCTGATCCGGGTGCCGAACGACGGCTCGCCGGGCAGCTGGTGCGACATGGTGTTGGCCCGGGCCATCGCCAGGTTGTGCCGCCGGGCGGAGCTGATCAGGGCGGTGCTCATCTGCAGCGCGGGCAGCCCGTGCGCGGACCGCTCGGTGTTCATCAGCTTCAGCACCGCGTTGGCCGCAGCCGACTCGGGAGCGGTCGCGGCCTGCGCCGGCGGCGTACCCGTGATCGCGCCGGCACCGATCAGCGCCGCTGTGGCGCCGATCGTCGCCACCTTTCGAAAGCATGCCGCCAGCCCACCGCGAATAGCCATTACCGAACCCCTCAGCCCATACCTGTTGTCAAGACAGGCACTCTAGAGGGCAGTATCGGCAATCGGTAACCCAGCTGAACCAACTGGCTACAGAAAGTAGTGAGTCCGGCCACGAACGGGCTGGGACGTCCGGTGTCAGATCGGTGCAAACGACTCCAGCACGTGGTGCGCGTGCCGCATGGACTGCACCGGGTCCGCGTCGGGTGAGCCGATCCCTGGATCGAAGTTCAGGTCCAGGAAAGCCTCCGTCACGCCCTGCCGCTCCAGGACGGCGAGATCGTCTCGCACCTGCGCGACGCTGCCGCGCAGTGGCCTGCGGTCGGCGCTCTCGTCCGGCTGCTCGGTGAGCCTGACCACCGCCCGGACGACGAACCGGAGCGGCTCCGGGTCGCGTCCGGCGTCGGCTGCCGCCTGCCTGATCAGGGCGATGTCGTCGCCGATGGTGCGCAGGTCGTGGCGGCTCGCGCTGACCCAGCCGTCGGCCAGCCGGCCCGCTCGCTGCAGCGCACGGGGCGCGCCGCCGCCGAGCAAAATCGGCGGGTGCGGGCGCTGGACCGGCCTGGGGTCGACGTGGGCCGGCGGCACCCGGTAGAACTCGCCGTCGAACCGGACCTCGGGTTCGGTCCAGATCGCCTGCAGGCACCGCACGAACTCCTCGACCCGCGCACCCCGCCGTTGCCGCGGGGTGCCGACCGCGGTGAACTCCTCCTCGGCCCAGCCCAGCCCGAGCCCGACGTCGAGCCGGCCCTCGCTCAGCAGGTCGAGCGTGGTGAGCTGCTTGGCGAGCAGCACCGGTGAGTAGAAGGGTGCGTTGAGCACCGCGACGCCGAGCCGCGCGCGCTCGGTCACCGCGGCGACGTAGGCCAGGCTGATCAGTGGATCCTGCACCGCGCGGTAGGTGGGCCCCCAGTCGCCGGCCGCCGGGTGGAGCAGTCGCTGGAAGGTCCAGAGCGAGTCATAGCCCAGCGACTCCGCGCGGCGGGCGATCTCGACCAGGTTCGCCCGCGTCGCCCAGCTTCCCGAGACGGGCAGCCCGAAGCCGAGCCGCAGGCCGGTCACCGGCCGTCCAGCCACTGGCCGCCGAAGTACATCAGCTCGTCGGAGAGCAACTCGATCTGGATGCCGTCCGGGTCGCGGAAGTACAGCGACTCCTCGATGCCCTTGTCCGGGCCGCCGTAGGCGATGCCGGCCCGATCGAGCACCTGTCGCAGCTCGCGATGCCGTTCCGGCGCCACCGAGATCGCGAGATGCTGGACCGTGCCGAGCGCCTCGACCCCCGGCCGCAGGCCCAGGCCGGGAAAGTCGAAGAAGCCGAGCAGCGTCGAGTTGCCCAGGTCGAAGAAGAAGTGCGACGACCCGGGGTAGTCCCGGTTCTCCACCAGCTCGACCAGCGGAAAGCCCAGCAATCCCTGGTAGAACTCGATCGTGGTCGCCGGATCGGAGCAGATCAGGGCCGCATGGTGGATGCCGCGCCCGTTCGATGCCGGCCGTTTCCGGGGCGGCAGCAGGTAGCGCTCGCGCAGTTCCCGTCGCCGGTTCTCGAGCGCGGCTCGCTCCGTCTCGGTCGGTTGCGGCATCAGCCGAGCTTCTCGTGCAGGAAGCCGATCGTGCGCTGCCAGGCGAGCCGCGCCGAGTCGGGATCGTAGGTGCCGATCAGGTTCTGGTCGTTGTGGAAGGCGTGTCCGGCCGGGTAGTAGAAGAACTGCGCCACGGCGCCGGACTCGGAGCGGATCTGCTCCTCCTGCTTGCGGGCGTCGGCAGCCGGGTAGAAGTCGTCGTTCTCCCCGTAGTGGCCCTGCACCGGTGCGGTCAGCCCGGTGTAGCTGTTGGGCACGCCCTGGCCGACGCCGTAGTAGGGCACCGCCGCCCCGATCCGGTCGCCCTGCTGGGCGGCCAGCATGAGCACGAACCCGCCGCCCATGCAGAACCCGACCGCGCCGAGCTTGTCGGAGGTCACCGCGGGATGGCCGAGCAGGAAGTCGACCGCACCGGCGAGATCCTTGGCGGCCTGCTCGGCGGGCAGTTCGGCCATCAACCGGCCGGCCTCGTCCGCGTCGTGGGTGGTCCTGCCACCGAACAGATCGGGCGCCAGCGCGACGAAGCCCTCGGCGGCCAGCCGGTTCGCGATGTCGACGATGTGGTCGGTCAGCCCCCACCACTCCTGGATCACGATCACGCCGGGACCGCTGCCGGACTCGGGCACCGCGAGGTAGCCGTAGGCCTGGCCGCCGTTGCTCGGAAAGGTCGTGTTCTGGGCGGGATTCTCGAAACCGGTGCTCTGCTCGGGCACGATGGGCAGCCTCTCTCGCTGGTTGACCGCGCTATCCAGGACACCGGTGAGCTGCCGCGACGGCGACCGGGTGTCCTGGCGGGTCGGGTGCGGTCCTGTCGGTTGTGGTCCTGTCGGTTGTGGCTCGGTCGGTTGTGGCTCGGTCGGTTGTGGGTTGGTCGGTCGGTTGTGGTTCTGGTCGATGCCGGCCCGGCGGCCGGGCACGTTCGACGTTAATTGGCCGATCAACCAACCGGCAACACCGATCGTGATGCTTGTGGACAAGCCGTGGCACTGTGGATGCATGACGATGCGCGCGAGCTGGAACGGAACGGTCATCGCCGAGAGCGACGACACCGTGGTGGTCGAGAACAATCATTACTTCCCGAAGGATTCGGTGCGGGCCGAGCTGCTGCGCCCGTCCGACACCCACACGCTGTGCCCGTGGAAGGGCACCGCCTCGTACTACACGGTCGTGGTCGACGGCGCGCAGAACGCCGACGCAGCCTGGTACTACCCGGAACCCATGGCCGGCGCGGAGCACGTCACCGACCGGATCGCCTTCTGGCGCGGGGTCGAGGTCACCGAAGGCTGACCGCGGGACCGTCGCCGAGCGCGGCGAGCAGGGCGGCGTGCAGCAGTCCGTTGGAAGCGGCGGCGTTGCCCTGCTGCACCCCGTCCACCCCGTTCACCCCGGTGAACCGGCCGCCGGCCTCGGTCACGATCGGGGCCAGCGCCGCCATGTCCCACAGCGACAGCTCCGGCTCCGCGGCCAGGTCGACCGCGCCCTCGGCGAGGAGCATGTAGGACCAGAAGTCGCCGTAGGCGCGCGAGCGCCACACCTGGCCGAGCAGGTCGACGAACCCGGCCAGCCGGCCGAGCGCGGCCCACCCGTGCAGCGACGAGTACGAGATGCTCGCGTCGGCCAGCCGGCTGACGCCGGAGACCCGCAGCCGCCGCGCCGGCCCACCGGCGGTCGCGGTGAAGGCGCCGGAGCCCTGGCCCGCCCACCACCGCCGGCCGAGCGCGGGCGCGCTGACCACGCCGAGCAGCGGCTCGCCGTCGACCAGCAACGCGATCAGGCTGGCCCAGACCGGCACCCCCCGGACGAAGTTGTTGGTGCCGTCGATCGGGTCGATCACCCACTGGCGGGCGGCGTCGCCGGTGCTGCCGAACTCCTCGCCGAGCAGCGCGTCGGCCGGGCGGACCGCGGCCAGCCGCTGCCGGATGGCCTGCTCGACCGCCCGGTCCGCGTCCGTCACCAGGGTCAGATCGGGCTTGTTCTGCACCCTGAGATCGCTCGCCCGGAACCGGGCGAGGGTGATCGCGTCGGCCTCGTCGGCCAGGGCGAGCGCGGTCGCCAGGTCGTCCTGGAGCGGGTCGGTGCCGGGTGGGATGTCCACCCGGGCAGGTTATCGTCGGTGGAATGGACACCGCTGCCGAGCTCACGGCCCGGGCTCGCGAACTGGCCGATCCGGCGGCGTTCGCCGGGATCGCCGACCCGGCGCTGCGCAAGGTGCTTCGTTCCTACCTGGTCGGCGGCCGGCTGCCGGTGCTGCCCCGGGCCGGTGCCAAGCGGGCCCTGCTGCTGCGCTACCTGGCCACCGCCTTCGAGCCGGGCGTCCGCTATCGCGAGACGGAGGTCAACGAGATCGTGCGCACCTGGCACCCGGATGTCGCAGCGCTGCGTCGCTACCTCGTGGACGAGGGGCTGCTCAGCCGGGAGAGCGGCGAGTACTGGCGTTCCGGCGGGTGGCTGTGAGGCCGGCCGAACTGCCCGCCGGGCTGGTGCCGTCGGTGCGTTCGGCGACGGCGCCGTTCTACGTGATGCAGCTGTTCGCCGCCGGTGAGCAGCGCCGGGCGGCGGGCCTGCCCGTCTACAACCTGGCCGTCGGGCAGCCGTCCACCCCGGCGCCGGCCGCGGTCCGGGCCGCGGCGGTCGCCGCGCTGGCCGGGGACAAGATCGGCTACACCGCGGCGGCGGGCGTGCCGGAGCTACGGGCGGCGATCGCCCGGCACACCGAGGCCTGGTACGGCATCGAGGTCGATCCGGGCAGCGTCCTGGTGACCACCGGCTCGTCCGGCGGTTTCGTCGCCAGCTGCCTGGCCGCCTTCGACCCGGGCTCGACGGTGGCCGTGCTGCGGCCGGGCTACCCGTCCTACCGCAACATCCTCACCAGCCTGGGCTGCCGGGTGGTCGACGTGGACTGCCGCGCCGAGCATGGCTTCGTGCCGTCGGTCGAGCTCCTCGACCGGCTGCCGGCGGGGCTCGACGGGCTGGTCATCGCCTCGCCGGCCAACCCGACCGGGGCCATGGTC
The DNA here is from genome assembly GCA_035507775.1 of Jatrophihabitans sp. Taxonomy (GTDB): domain Bacteria; phylum Actinomycetota; class Actinomycetes; order Mycobacteriales; family Jatrophihabitantaceae; genus Jatrophihabitans_A. Next base: position 8,733 of record DATJNU010000135.1, on the reverse strand, counting down.
GCGCCGGCCCGGCTGGCCGAGCTCGCGCGCTGGTGCGACGAGCGTGGCGTCCGGCTCGTCTCCGACGAGATCTATCACGGCATCGGCTACGCCGGGCCGGCCGCCTCGGCCTGGCAGTTCAGCCGCCGGGCGACCGTCATCGGCTCGTTCAGCAAGTACTTCTCGATGACCGGCTGGCGGCTCGGCTGGCTCCTGGTGCCGGACGAGCTGATCGAGCCGGTGGACGGGCTGCTCGGCAACTTCGCCCTGTGCCCGCCGACGCTGTCCCAGCTGGCGGCGCTCGCGGCGTTCGACAGCTACCCCGAACTGGACGCGAATGTCTCGCGCTACCAGGCAAATCGCGAACTGCTGCTGGACGCGCTGCCGGCCATCGGGCTGCCCCGGCTGGCGCCGGCCGACGGCGCCTTCTACATCTACGCCGACGTCTCGGACCACACCGACGACTCGCTGGCCTGGGTGCGCCGGGTGCTGGCCGACACCGGGGTGGCGATGGCGCCCGGCCTCGACTTCGACACCGCCGAGGGGCACCGGTACGCCCGGCTGTCCTTCGCCGGCGACCGGGCCGAGATCGCCCGCGGCGTCGAGGTGCTGGGGGAGTACCTGCGCGCGGGCGGCTGAGTCAGCCCACGCCCAGATCGGTGCGGCTGGCCAGCAACCGCCGGAACCCGGCCAGCCGGGCGGCCGAGGAGTGCCCGTCGGCGACCCAGGCGTCCAGCCGGCAGCCCTCGCTCGCCGACCGGTGCTCGCACCGGGACGGGCACTGCACCGCACCGTCCTCGAGATCCGGGAACGCCCACAGCAGGTCCTGCGCGCCGACGTGGGCCAGCCCGAACGAGCGCACCCCCGGCGTGTCGATCACCCAACCCCGCTCCGGCGCCGGCAGCGGCAGCGCGAACACCGAGGTGGAGGTGTGCCGGCCCTTGCCGATCTCGCTGACCGCCCCGGTGCTGCGCGCCGCGCCCGGCACCAGCGCGTTGACCAGGGTCGACTTGCCGACCCCGGAATGGCCGACGAAGACGGTCACCTTGCCGCCGAGCAGCCGCCGGACCGGGCCCAGGTCGGCCCCGACCGAGGTCACCACCGCGGGGATGTCGAGGTCGGCGTAGTTGGCCAGCACCTCGTCCGGCGCGGCGAGATCTGCCTTGGTGAGCAGCAGGATCGGCTCCAGGCCGGCGGTCAGCGCGGCAACCACGCAGCGGTCGATCAGGCCGTACGCCGGTGGTGGCGAGGCCAGTGCGGCGACGATCAGCAGCTGGTCGGCGTTGGCCACGATCACCCGTTCGAACGGGTCGTTGTCGTCGGCGGTCCGGCGCAGCACGGTGCGCCGGTCCTCGATCCGCACGATCCGGGCCAGGGTGTCCGGCTGCCCCGTCAGGTCCCCGACCACCGCGACCCGGTCGCCGACCGCGATCGACTTGCGGCCCAGCTCCCGCGCCCGCATCGCGGTCAGCTGCACCCCGGACCCGGCCAGCAGCACGGTGAACCGGCCGCGGTCGATGGTGACCACCATGCCGGCGGCAGCGTCGTCGTGGGCCGGTCGCTGCTTGCTGCGTGCCCGGCTGCCGTAGCGGGTCGGCCGGTTCCGGACGTCGTCCTCGTCGAGCCGGCGCGCGTCCCGGTGCGCCATCAGCCGGCCGCCGGGATGCTCACCCGGCCTGTTCCAGCATCGCGGCCCAGCGTTCGGGGAAGTCGGCCATCGTCTTGGTGGTCGAGGCGATGTCGTCCACGGTGAGGCCGGCCACCGCCAGCCCGAGCACCGCCCCGGCCTGCGCCATCCGGTGGTCGGCGTAGGCGTGCCAGCGGGCGGGGCGCAGCGGGGCGGGCCGGATCACCAGGCCGTCGGCCGTCTCCTCGACGTCGCAGCCGACCGCGCCGAGCTCGGTGCGCAGGGCGGCCAGCCGGTCGGTCTCGTGGCCGCGGATGTGGGCGACCCCGCCGATCCGGCACTCCCCGTCGGCCAACGCGCACAGTGCCGCGATGACCGGGGTCAGCTCGCTGGCCTCGTGCAGGTCGGCCCGCAGCGGGGCGATGGTGCCGGTGCCGGTGATGGTCAGGCCGCGCTCGTCCAGGCTCGCGGTGGCACCCATCCGGGCGAGCAGTTCCGGCAGCAGCGCGCCGGGTTGGCTGGTGGTGGCCGGCCAGTGCGGCACCGTGACCTCGCCGCCGGTCACCAGCGCGGCGGCCAGGAACGGCGCGGCGTTGGAGAGGTCGGGCTCGATCACCTGGTCGGGCAGGTCGAGCTTGCCCGGCGTGATCAGCCAGCGCCGGTCGCCGACCGCCTCGACGCGGCCTCCTGCCTCGCGCACGGCGGCGACCGTCATCTCGATGTGCGGCAGCGAGGGCAGCGGGCCACCGACATGCCGGAGATCGGCACCCTCCTCGAACCGGCACGCGGCCAGCAGCAGCGCCGAGACGAACTGGGACGAGGCGGAGGCGTCCAGCTCGATCACCCCGCCGCGCACCGCCCCCGAGCCGTGCACGGTGAACGGCAGCCGGCCGGAGTCGCCGTCGCTGATCGCCGCCCCCGCCTGCCGGAGCGCGCCCAGCAGGGTCTGCATCGGCCGGGACCGGGCCGCCGGGTCGCCGTCGAAGAGGCTGTCCCCGTGGGCCAGTGCGGCCAGCGGCGGAACGAAGCGCATCACCGTGCCGGCCAGCCCGCAGTCGACCGGCGCGCCGCGCAACGGGCCGGGCTGCACCAGCCAGTCGTCGCCGTCGGCCTGCACCGACACGCCGAGCGCGGCCAGCGCGCCGGCCATCAGGGTGGTGTCCCGGGCGATGAGCGGCGCGGTGATCCGGGTCGGCGACTCCGACAGCGCGGCCAGCACCAGCGTGCGGGCGGTCAGCGACTTCGAACCCGGCAGCGGCACCACGGCGGCCAGCCGGCCGGTCGCTACCGGCGCCTGCCAGTCCTGGTCCGGGGTCGTCACGCCCATCAGTATGACCGCCGGGCCCGCTCAGGCATGATCGCGCTCAGACATGGTCGCGCCAGCTGTGCTCGGGCCGGTAGCCGAGCAACCGCCGGGCCTTGTCGATCGATAGCAGCGTCTGGTGCTCGCCGAGCGGGCCGCGCACCTCGATGCCGGGGAACACGGTGGCGGCGAGTTCGGCGGTCCGGGTGGTCATCACCGTGTCGGCGTTGGCGACGATGAAGACGTCGGCACCGGTGGCCTCGTACTCCAGGGCCCGGCGTACCGCCTGGGCGCCGTCCCGGGCGTCGATGTAGCCCCAGAGATTCCACTTGCGCAGCGCCGGGTCGGCGGAGAAGGACGGGAACTGCCGGTAGTCCGCGGGCTCCATGACGTTGGAGAACCGGAGGCCGATCATCTTGCAGGCCGGATCCCAGCGGCAGAACTGGGTGGCCATCTGCTCCTCCAGCGTCTTGACCAGCGAATAGGTCGACTCCGGCCGCGGCGGGTAGTCCTCGTCCACCGGCAGGTAGGGCGGCGGCGTGTCGAACGGCAGCCCGAGCACCGTCTCGCTGGAGGCCCAGACGATGTTGCGCAGGCCGGCCAGCCGCGCGGCGCTGAAGACGTGGTAGCTCGTGGTCGCGTTGTTGGCGAAGGTGGCCGCGTTGCCGGTGAGGCCGGGCGCCGGGATGGCGGCCAGGTGCACCAGCGCGTCCAGGCCGTCGTAGCGGTCCTGGATGCCGATCATCGCCTCGGCGGTCTGGCCGAAGTCGGTGAAGTCGATCCGGACGTGCGGGCAGCCCTGGTCGGCCGGTGGCGGCGTCCGGTCGAGGTTGACGACCTGCCACCCGGTCTCGAGCAGGTGGGCGACGACCGCCCGCCCGAGCTTGCCGCTGCCTCCGGTCACCGCAACCCGTCCGGTCATCCGCGCCCCTCCACATCCCTGATGTTGCCGATCCCTGGCGTTCCCGCCTGTCCCGGCGAACCTAGCAACGACCGGTGACAGTTCCACCGCGACGAGTTCGGTCGCCCCCTCCTGTCGGTGGCTGCCGGTAGCGTCGTCGGCATGTGCGGTCGATACGTCTCCGTGAAGTCCACCGACGACCTGGTGGACGAGTTCGATGCCGTCGACGAGACCGAGGGCGGCACCGGCACCGGCACCGGCTACAACATCGCGCCCACCACGGGCGTCCGGATCGTGGTGAACCGGGTGCCGCACGGTGCCCCCGAGGGCGCCGCGCCGGTCCGGCAGCTGCGGGTGGCGCGCTGGGGGCTGGTCCCGTCCTGGGCCAAGGATCCCTCGGTCGGCAGCCGGATGTTCAACGCCCGCGCCGAGTCGGTCACCGAGAAGTCGGCCTTCCGCAAGGCGTTCGCGGCCCGCCGGTGCCTGGTGCCGGCCGACGGCTGGTACGAGTGGCGACGGGCCGAGGATGCCGAGGGCAAGCCAGCCAAGCAGCCGTTCCTGATGACCCCGCCGGACGGGCACTCGCTGGCCTTCGCGGGCCTCTTCGAGTTCTGGAAGCCGAAGGCCGAACCCGACGCGGACTGGCTCACCTCGGTCACCGTGCTCACCGTGGCCGCCCGGGGTGAGCTCGCCGAGATCCACGACCGGATGCCGCTGGTGCTGCCGCGGGCCGGCTGGACCCGCTGGCTCGATCCGGCCGGCGCCGGTCCCGAGGAGCTGCTGCGGCCGGACGACGAGGCCCACCGCGAGCAGCTGGAACTGCGCCCGGTCTCGACCAGGGTGAACAGCGTGGCCAACGACGCGCCCGACCTGCTCGACCGGGTGGAGCCGAGCGTGCCCGCCCAGTCGCTCTTCTGACCGTGCGCACTCTCGACCTCGACACCCCGGCCGGCCCGGCGCAGGTGGTGCTGGACGTGACGAGCGATGCCCGCGGCGTGCTGGTGCTCGGTCACGGCGCCGGCGGCACGGTGGAATCCGCCGACCTGCTCGCGGTCCGGCAGGCCTGCCTCGGCGCCGGCATCGCCGTGGCCCGGGTGACCCAGCCCTACCGGGTAGCCGGGCGCAAGGCCCCTCCCGCGGCCGCCACCCTCGACACCGCCTGGCGCGCGGTGATCGCGGCGCTCGGCCGGCGGCGTGAGCTGGCCGGCCGGCCGTTCGTCTACGCCGGGCGCTCCTCCGGTGCCCGGGTGGCCTGCCGGACCGCCGCGGAGCCGAACCTCCGGCCGGCCGCGGTGGCCGTGGTCGCGCTCGCGTTCCCGGTCCATCCGCCGGGCAAGCCGGAGCGCAGCCGGCTCGACGAGCTGGCCGCGGTGCCGGTGCCGGTACTGGTCGTGCAGGGCCGCTCCGACCCGTTCGGCATGCCGCCGCCCGCTGCCGGGCGCGAGGTGGTCGAGGTGGCGGGCAACCACTCGCTGGCCGCGAGCGTGACCACCCTCGGCACGATCGTCGCGGACTGGATCACCGGCCGGCTCGGCTGAGGATGGCCCCGGAACGGTGGCACATCCGGCGCCGGGATGCCAGAGTCGCGACATGACCCAGACGAGCGCGATCACCGAGTTCCTCGCCGCCCGCGACCTGTTGCTGGACTGCCGCGGCGACTACCGGCGCGCGTACGCCGAGTTCCGCTGGCCGCGGCCGGAGCACTTCAACTGGGCGCTGGACTACTTCGACGGGGTGCTGGCCCGCGAGCGCGGCGAGGCGGAGGCCCTGCGGCTGATCGAGGACGACGGCAGCCAGGCCGGCTACAGCTTCGCCGAGTTGTCCGAACGGTCATCCCGGCTGGCGGGCTGGCTCGCCGCCCACGGGGTCGGCCGCGGGATGCGGGTGCTGCTGGTGCTCGGCAACCAGGTCGAGCTGTGGGAGTCGATGCTGGCCTGCATCAAGCTCGGCGCGGTGATCATCCCGGCCACCACGCTGCTCTCGCCGGCCGACCTGGCCGACCGGCTGGCACGGGGCCAGGTGGGCGCGGTGATCGCCCGGGCCGACCTGACCGGCGGCTTCGACCGGCCGGACGGCAGTTGGCTGCCGGTCGCGGTGGGCGGTGCGGCCGAGGGCTGGCTGCCCTACGCCGAGTACGCCGGCCACGCCGAACCGTACGTCCCGGACGCGCCGACCGCGGGCGGCGACCCGCTGCTGCTGTACTTCACCTCCGGCACCACCGCCAAGCCGAAGCTGGTGGAGCACACCCACCTGAGCTACCCGGTCGGGCACCTGTCGACCATGTACTGGATCGGCCTGCAGCCCGGCGACGTGCACCTCAACGTCTCCTCGCCGGGCTGGGCCAAGCACGCCTGGTCCTGTTTCTTCGCCCCCTGGAACGCCGGCGCCACGGTGGTGCTGTTCAACTACGTGCGCTTCGACGCGGTCCGGATGCTGGACGTGCTGCGCGACGCCGCGGTGACCACGTTCTGCGCACCGCCGACCGTCTGGCGGATGCTCGTTCAGCAGGACCTGACCCGCTGGCGGCTGGGCCTGCGTGAGCTGGTCGGCGCGGGTGAGCCGCTGAACCCCGAGGTGATCGAGCAAGTCCAGCGGGCCTGGAACGTCACGATCCGGGACGGCTTCGGCCAGACCGAGACCACCTGCCAGGTCGGCAACCCGCCGGGCGAGCTGGTCAAGCCCGGCTCGATGGGCCGGGCGCTGCCCGGTTACCGGGTGGTGCTGGCCGATCCGTCCACCGGTGAACGAAGCGGCCCGGCATCGCGGCGGGGTGCGGGCGAGGAACGAGCCGACGCGGTGGAGGGGGAGATCTGCCTCGACCTGGCGGACCGGCCGGTGGCGCTGATGGTCGGCTACCGCGACGACGCCGAGCGCAACGACGCGGCGATGGCGCACGGGCTCTACCACACCGGCGACGTCGCGACCCTGGACGCCGACGGGTACCTGACCTACGTCGGCCGGACCGACGATGTGTTCAAGTCCAGCGACTACCGGATCAGCCCGTTCGAGCTGGAGAGCGTGCTGATCGAGCATCCGGCGGTGGCCGAGGCGGCCGTGGTGCCGTCCCCGGATCCGCTCCGGCTGTCGGTGCCGAAGGCCTACGTGGTGCTGGCCGCCGGGCACCGGGCCGACGCCGGCACGGCCGAGTCGATCTTCGCCTACTGCGCCGAGCATGTCGCCCCGTACAAGCGGATCCGGCGGCTGGAGTTCGCCGAGCTGCCGAAGACGATCAGCGGCAAGATCCGCCGGGTGGAGCTGCGAGGTGCCGAGCAGGCGCGCGGCGGCGAGCGGGCGGCAACCGAGTACCGGGAGGAGGACTTCCGCCGCTGAGCCGGTGGTCAGCCGGTGGCGATGTCGGTCAGCCGGTGGCGATGGCGGCCACGGTGGCCGCGGCGGCCCGGATCAGGTCGGCCGGTGCCAGTTCCAGCTGCAGGCCGCGCTTTCCGGCCGAGACGTAGACCCGCTCGAAGCCGGTGGCCGAGGCGTCGACCACCACCGGGATCGCGCTGCGATGGCCGAGCGGGCTGATGCCGCCGAGCACGTACCCGGTGGCCCGCTGCGCCTTGGCCGGTTCGGCGAGCTCGGCCTTGCGGCCGCCGGCGGCACCGGCCAGCGCCTTGAGGTCGAGCCGGGCGGCGACCGGCACCACCGCGCACACCAGCTTCGAATCCACCGACGCGATCAGGGTCTTGAAGATCTGACGCGGGTCCAGGCCGAGCTGGCTGGCGGCCTCCTCGCCGTACGACTCGGCCCTGCTGTCGTGCCGGTAGCTGCGCGTCCGGTAGCCGATGCCGGCCCGGTCGAGCGCCGTCGTGGCCGGGGTTCCTCCGCTCATGATCTGCAGATAGTGCCACCCCGGGCATGATGGGCGGATGCGAGAGATCAGCGTGGCCGGCGGTGGCATCCGGCTGGGCCAGTTCCTGAAGCTGGCCGACGTCGTCGAGCAGGGTTCGGACGTCAAGCACCTGCTGGCCGGCGGCACGGTCCGGGTGAACGGTGAGCCGGAGGACCGGCGTGGCCGGCAGCTGGTGCCCGGCGACGTGGTGACGGTCGGCGGCACCGAGTTCGCCGTCCGCTGAACCGCGCGGCGAAGCGGCGGGTGGGGGAATGCGGCGCCGACGGGGTGGCGTTCCACCCCGCAAGACTCGGCCGGCTGCCCCGGCCAGCTGTCCCGCCACCCGCGCCGAAGGAGGGGAGCGCATGCTCGTGCTGGACCAGGCCGGCCCGGCAGCCGCGACCGAACCGGTCCGACCGCAGCGTCCCGTAAACTCGCACCCGCCCGTGCTGAACGGCAACCCGGTGACGACCAGAGGGAGCGCAGTGGCCGAAGAGACCGTCGAGGAACGCCGCGCCCGGTTCGAACGCGATGCGCTGCCCTTCCTCGACCAGCTGTACGCGGCGGCCATGCGGATGACCCGCAACCCGGCCGACGCCGAGGACCTGGTGCAGGAGACGTACGTCAAGGCGTTCGCGGCGTTCCACCAGTTCACCGAGGGCACCAACCTCAAGGCCTGGCTCTACCGGATCCTGACGAACAGCTTCATCAACACCTATCGCAAGAAGCAGCGCCAACCGCTGCAGAGCAACTCCGACACCATCGAGGACTGGCAGCTGCACGCCGCCGAGTCGCACTCCTCGACCGGGCTGCGCTCGGCCGAGATGGAGGCGCTGGACCACCTGCCCGACTCCGACGTCAAGGAGGCGCTGCAGGCGCTGCCGGAGGACTTCCGGCTGGCGGTCTACCTCGCCGACGTCGAGGGCTTCGCGTATAAGGAGATCGCCGAGATCATGGACACCCCGATCGGCACCGTGATGTCACGCCTGCACCGTGGCCGGCGGCAGCTGCAGGCGCGGCTGGCCGACTACGCGCGGGGCCGCGGCCTGGTCAAGACCGGCTCGGGCAGCAGCGAGGGAGGCAACTGA
>DATJNU010000134.1:0-21338 GCA_035507775.1 Jatrophihabitans sp. | reverse complement strand
TCCGTCGCCGACCTCAACACCAAGATCCGCGCCTTCATCAACGGCTGGAACGACCGCGCCCACCCCTTCGTCTGGACCAAAACCGCAGACCAGATCCTCGCCAAAGCCGACCGTCAAACAACTTCGAAGTCAGGCCACTAGACACCTCATCCAAATCGGATAATCGCCCTTTTCGCACAGGGTTCGCAGGGCTATCCTCTCGCGGCATCGGGTCAGACCTGTCGCGCCGAGCAGCCTGGCGCGCCGAGATCGACCGATCTGGCTCAGGCCGACTGAGACGTCCGGGAGTGTGTCATGCGCAGGATCCTCGCCATTCTCGCCGGCTGTTCGCTGCTCGCCGTCCTGCTGGCCGCTCCCCGGGCCTCGGCCGCGCCGTCGTGCCCACGACCCGGTGTCTGCTACTCCGCGGGCAGCTTCGTTCCGGTCAACGGCAACCCGGTGCGGGTGCTCGACACCCGGGCCGGCGGCGGCGCCGTCGCACCGGGGCACACCGTGACCGCGCCGATCAGGTCTGCCGGGCAAGGGAATCAGGCGCTGATCGAGGTCACCGTGCCCGGCAACGCTCCGAACGGCTCGCTGTCGGTGTACCCCAGCGACACCGCCTGGACCGGCCGGGTCACGATGACGCTGGTCCGCGGCGGCCCGATCCAGCAGCAGCTCACCGTGCGGCTCGGCGCGGACGGCGGCGTGACCGTCCGCAACAACTCCGCCGCCTCCGTGCACCTGATCGTCGACGTGCTGGGCTTCTACCTCGCCGGCACGCCCACCGAGGCCGGCACGTTCGCCGCCCTCGACTCCCGGATCCTGGACACCCGAGCCGGCAGCCCGCTGGCCGCCGGGCACATGCTCACCCTGAGCCTGCCCGGGCACGGGGGCATCCCGGCTGGTGGCGCCAGCGCCGTGGTGCTGAACATCGCGGTGCTCTCGGCGCGTGCCGACGGCCTGCTGGGCATCACCGACGGCGACGGCAGCCAGGCCACCCTGCACATGCGATTCGTCGGCAGCCCGACCGCACCGCAGACGATGCAGACCGAGCGGGTGGTCAAGCTGAGCAGCGACGGCAGGCTCACCATCGGCCAGTCCAGTGCCGGCAGCGTCCAGCTGGTCATCGACCTGATGGGCTACTTCCTGCCGGGCACGGACCTGGCCGACGGCGCCTACGTCGCGGTGAGCCCGCAGCCGATCGATCGCGCGCGGGGCCAGCTCCGGCTCTACCAGCACCGGCCCGTCACCGAGTACCCGCCGGTTCCCGCCTTCGAGACGCTGGCCTACAACCTCGTCCTCTCCGACGACCGGCCCGGCGAGCCGGCCATGCTCGGGATGTACGACCCGGAAAGCCCCTGGAACGGCTCGGTCACGGTGTCCTCGACGCCGGCCGGCCAGACCACCGAGCTGGCCGTCCATGCCGGCACCGAGGACAGCGTCTCGCTGGCCAACCTGACCGCCGCGCAGTGGACCCTGCTGCACGGGTACCTGACCGGCTACTACTGGATGTTCCACTGCGTGGCCTGCTGAGCTCACTCGGCGCTGCCGCCGACCGGCCGGAGCGGTGCTCATCCGTCACGGGTGATTTCGGGACCACGGCAGCTCACGAGGCTCGACCCCGGCAGGAGTACGGCACCGAGGGGAGGCCCCGTGAGCGGCACCGAGCCCTCGAACTCCCCCGCCGGCGCTCCCGACGTGCGGGTGGTGGCCCGGCCGGGGCTCCCCGCCGCGCCGGGCGGTGACGTCCTCACGCCGGACACCGCCCCCGGCCACCGGGGCGAGCTGTTCCGCGAGGCGACGGTCATGGTGCTCTACGTGGCCGTGGTGGAGATCGGTGAGTTCGCCGCGCTGCCCGAGCGGCACCTGTCCGGCGGCCACCTGAGCGGCCCGGTCGGCAACGCGCTGCTGGCCCTCGTCTGGGGCACGGTCCTCGGACTCGCGCTGGCACACTGCTTCGCCTTCCAGCTTGCCGCGCCGGCCTTTCGGGGCGATCGTCCCCGACGCGCCGACTGGCAGGTCGGTGCCGCCCAGCTGGCTGGCGCGGCGGTCGTGGCGTTGCTCTCGAGCCTGCCGGTGCTGCTGCTCTCCGACCTGCGCGCGCGAGAGACGGTCGGCGACGTGCCGGCCGCGCTGGTCGGCCTGGTCGGCTACCTGGTGGCGCGCCGGGCCGGGTCCGGCAGGCCGGCCGCGGCCTTCTTCGGCTTCACCGCGCTGGCGCTCGGCGTCGCCGTCGCGATGATCAAGGTGCACCTCGCCGGGCACTGATCGGTGGCATGCCCGCGGCCTGGGGTGCCCTCAGCCTGGCGGACCTCAACCTGGCGCGGACCTCAGCCGGTGAAGGTGAAGCGGGTGCAGTCGGTCGGGAGGGCGAACCAGGCGAGCTCCCGCCGGGGCACGATCACCCGCAGGCCGCCGCCGAGCTCAGCCGGCCAGGCCCACCACCAGCATGTCGGCGTACGGCGGGTACGGCGGGGCGAAGAAGTTCGCCACGTTCGAACCGCGCAGGAACGCGTTGCGGGCGTAGAGCAGCGGCACCACCGGCGCGTCGGCCATGATCGTCCGGTCGGCCTGGCCCCACAGCGCCTGCGCCTTCGACTGGTCGGTCTCGGCACTGGCCTGCGCGATCAGCCTGTCCACCGCCGGGTTGCGGTAGTGGCTGCTGTTGTAGTTGCCGTTGCCGATCTGGCTGGAGTCGAACAGCGGCGCGATGTTGCCGGTCGCGCTCGGGTAGTCCGGCAGCCAGCCGAGCAAAGCCAGGTCGTAGTTGCCCTTGCTGGCGCCGGCATCGGCGTAGAACGAGTCGCTGTCCTCCGGCTTGAGCGTGACCTTGATGCCGGCGGCGGTCAGCCCGGACTGCACCGCCTGCGCCTCGGCCAGGTTGATGCTGTCGTTCTGGGTCAGCATGGTGAGCGAGATGCCGTTGGCGTGGCCGGCCTGGCTCAGCAGCGACTTGGCCTTGGCGACGTCACCGGTCGGGTCGGCCGGGTAGGAGTTGTAGGACTGGTAGCCGGGGATGCCCGGGGTGATCAGGGTGCTGGCCAGCTCGCCGCCGATCTTGGAGCCGCCGGCGGCCACCTGGACGGCCTTCTTGTTCACCGCGTACTCCAGCGCCTGGCGCACCTGCAGGTTGTTCAGCGGCGCGTGGGTGACGTTGATCGCGAGGTAGCTGAGCGCGCCGCTGGGCGAGGTGGCCAACCGCTGCGCCACGCTCGGGTCACCCTGCACCTTGGGCAGCAACGCGGCCGGCACGTTCGTCGAGGACACCGCGTTGCGGTCCTTGCCCTGGTCGGCGATCAGCCGCTGGTTGATCACGGTCGGGTCCAAGCCCATGGTGTAGACGATGGTGTCCGGCTGGGCCGTCCGCACCGGGTCGGTGCTGCGGTCCCAGTTCGGGTTGCGCTTGAGCACCAGGGTCGAACCCTGCTTGAGCGAGGACACCTGGTACGGGCCGCTGGCCATCGGGGCGTCGCCGTAGTGCTGGATGTTCTCGTCCTTCTTCGGCACCGGCGCGAAGGCCGGCATGCTGGCGATCCACGGCCAGTCGCCGGAGGACTTGTTCAGCTGGAAGACGATGGTGCGGTCGTCCGGGGTCTGGATCGAGTCCAGCTCCTTGCCGTCGAACGGGCCCTGGTAGGTGTCGCCGCCGACCAACAGCGTCTTGTGGTAGGCCAGCCCGCCGGACAGCTGGGGGGCGAACGAGCGCTCCACGCCGTACTTGACGTCGGCGGCCACGATCGGCGAGCCGTCGGCGTACTTCAGGCCGGGCTTGAGGGTGTAGGTCCAGGTCCGCCCGCCGTTGGAGACCCGGCCGGTGTCGGTGGCCAGGTCCGGCACCACGGTGGGTGCCTCGGTGGCCGACTCCTGCCAGGTGGTCAGGCTGCGCAGCACGAGGTGGATCGTGCTGGTGGCCAGGTTCTGGCTCTTGGCCGGGTCCAGGTTGATCGTCGGCGCCGAGCTGAGCACGTCCAGCTCGCCGCCGGCCTTGGCCTTGGTCTGGCCGGGTCCGGCGGAGGTGTCGTTGGCGTGGCAGCCGGCCATGCCGACCGCGACCAGCGCGGCCACCACGCCCACTAGCACCGTACGTCGCATGATTGTCCTTATCCCTTCGGTTGGTTTTCCGTCCCAGCCTCAGCTGGTGACCCTCGGGTCGAGGTAGCCGTGGAGCAGGTCGACGACAAGGTTGGCCAGCACGATCAGCAGCCCGGCGAACACCGTGCAGCCGACCACCACCGGCAGGTCGGAACTGGCGACCGCGTCGATCAGCAGCGCGCCGAGGCCCTGCATGCCGAACACCTTCTCGGTGATCACCGCGCCACCGAGCAGGCCACCGAGATCCAGCGCGAACAGCGTCAGGACCGGGGTCAGCCCGGCCCGCAGCGCGTGCCGCAGGAACACCCGGCGCCGGCTGAGGCCCTTGGCCCGGGCCAGCGCGATGTAGTCCTCGCCGAGCACCTCCAGCACCTGGGTGCGGGTCAGCCGGGCATAGATCGCGGCGAAGACGAAGGCCAGCGTGCACCACGGCAGGATCAGGTGGAACGCCCACTGGGCCGGGTCCTGGGTGAGGGCGACGTAGCCGTTGACCGGCAGCACGTTGAACCGGAAGCCGAAGACCAGGATGCCCAGCAACCCGACCAGGAACGTCGGTGCGGAGACCCCGCCCAGCGCCCCGACGGTCACCAGCCGGTCCAGCCAGCTGTCCCGGTAGAGCGCGCAGACCAGGCCGGCCAGCACCCCGGTCACCAGCCACAGCAGCGCGGCGCCGACCGCGATCGACAGGGTCACCGGGAACCGGTCGGCGATCAGCGCCGTGACCGGGCGCCCCTGCGGGAACGAGTAGCCGAAGCAGGGCGCCGGGCAGTGCAGCACGGCGGCCCCGCTGCCGTAGTCGCGGCCGAAGAGGATCCCATGCAGGTACTGCAGATACTGCTCCGGCACCGAGTGGTCGTAGCCGAGCAGTGAACGGACCTGGCTCAACCGGTCCGGGGTGCACGGCTTGCCGCAGGACAGCCTGGCCGGGTCGGACGGCAGCAGGAAGAACACCAGGTAGGCGACGGCGGTCACCAGCAGCATCACCACCAGCACGCCCAGCAGCCGGCGCAGCAGGTACCGGGTCAACGGGCCCTCCCCTGCCGCCCGGTCCAGGCCACCCGGTCGGTGCGCGGGTCGAGCGCGTCGCGCAGGCCGTCGCCGAGCAGGTTGAACCCCAGCACCGCGGCGAACAGCAGCCCGGCCGGGAACAGCAGGAACATCGGATCGCCCTGCACCCAGGCGATGGCGTCGCTGATCGAGCGGCCGAGATCGGGCGACGGCGGTGGGATGCCCACCCCGAGGAAGGACAGCGCCGCCTCGGTGCCGACCGCGGCCGGCACGGCGAGGCTGGCGAAGACGATCAGGGTCGAGGCCAGGTTCGGCAACAGCTCCCGGAGGAGGATCCACCGCCAGCCGGCGCCGAGTGAGCGGGCGGCCAGCACGAACTCCCGGTGCACCAGCGACAGCGTCTGGCCGCGCACCACCCGGGCGATCGCGGTCCAGCCGAAGACCGCGATCACCGCCACCACCACCAGCACCCGGGGCATCGAGTCCGGCACCAGCGCGGTCAGCGCGATCATGAACACCAAGCTGGGAAAGGCGAACATCACGTCCATGAACCGGCTCAGCACCGAGTCGGTGAGGCCACCCGCGTAGCCGGCCAGCAGCCCGATCGACAGCCCGATCAGCACCGCCGCGGCGGTGGCCACGATGGCGACCAGCAGCGACGTGCGCAGCCCGTAGAGCGCGATGGCGAACAGGTCACGGCCGGTGAGCGGCTCGACCCCGAACCAGTGCGCCCCGCTGACCCCGCCGAACGGCCCGCGTGGGGCATTGCCGCGGGCATCGTCGAGCAGGTCCAGGTGATAGGTGTAGGGGTCCTGCCCCTCGATGCGCACCAGCAGTGGCGCGCAGACGCCGGCCGCGATCAGCACGAGCACGGCCACGCCGCCGACGAGTCCCCACCGCCGGGCGCGCAGCCGGGCCCAGCCGCGGGACCACGGGCCGCCGGTCGCGCCGGCCGGCAGCGCACGGTCGTCCCGCTCGGCCTCGGCCACGCGCGCCGTGCCCAGCTCGACCATCCGCACCAGCCTTTCGTCCGCTCGCCCGTCGAGGCGGTCCTCGACCCCGGTGATCGCAAACCCTACTGATTCAGTAGACATTCCCGCGGGTGACCGGCGCCGCAGCCGGGCCGCCGAAATACCGGGTTTACGGTTTTCGCAAGGATAGCGAGCACGGTGTCCGGCGACCGTAACGCGGACCCGCGGTTTCCGCGCGGCCGTCACCCCGAGCAGGATGGGCGGGTGAAGATCTTCATCTCCTCCGACATGGAGGGCACGGCCGGCGTGGTGGCCTGGGAGCAGTGCCGGCCCGGCCAGCAGGACTACGAGCACTATCGCCGCCTGCTGCAGGACGAGGTGAACGCGGCGATCGACGGGGCGAACCAGGCCGGCGGCCCGCACGAGTTCCTGGTCAACGACTCGCACGGCCGGATGGCGAACCTGTTCCCGGACCGGCTGAGCGGCGAGGCCGGGTACCTGTCCGGCAGGCACAAGCCGCTGTACATGATGCAGGGCCTGGACGAGTCCTTCGACGCGATCTTCTTCCTCTCCTACCACGGTTCCGCGTCGGCGGGGCCGGCGACGCTCTCGCACACCTACAACCCGGCGGCCATCGCGGAGGTCAGGCTCAACGGTCGGCTGGCCGGCGAGTCCGGCATCAACTCCCTGGTGGCACTCGGCCTCGGGGTGCCGGTGGTGCTGGTGACTGGCGACCAGACCACGGCGGCCGAGCTCGCGCCGTTCTGGCCCGAGGCCCGCGCGGCCGTGGTGAAGCAGTCGGTCTCCCGGTTCGCCGCCGAGAGCCTGCACCCGGCGCGGGCCACCCGGTTGATCGCCGAGCGCGCGCGGGAGGCGGTGGCGGCGCTGCGCGGCTCCGGCGCCGGGCCGGCCGCGCGGATCGAACTGCCGGCCACGCTGACGGTGCGGTTGCGCAATCCGGACCTGGCCGAGATGGCGACCTGGCTCGAACGGGTCGAGCCGGATCCGGACGACCCGACCGTCGTCGAGCTGGTGGACGACGATCCGATCCGGCTCTACCGCACCTTCGTCACGCTCATCCTGCTCACCCGGGGCATCGCCGAGTAGCCGGCCATCTGGCGCGCCGTAGGCTCGCGGCCATGCCGCCGCCCCGCACCGTCCCGACGCTGGTCATCCCCGGCTGGCAGGGCTCCGGCGACGGGCACTGGCAGAGCTGGCTCGAAGGCGAACTGCGCGCGGCGGGGCGCCGGACGCTGCGACCACCCTTTGCCGACCTGGACGAACCCGAACTCGTCGACTGGCGCGCGGCCCTGCGCCGGGCCCTCGATGGCCTGCCGCCCGGCGGCTTCGACGTGGTCGCGCACTCGCTCGGTGCCGTGCTGTGGCTGCATCACGTCGCGGAGCCGGGCGACGCACCGCGGCCGGCCCGCGTCCTGTTGGCCTCGCCCCCGTCACCGCGGACCACGATCGGCGAGATCGCCGCGTTCGTGCCGCCGCCGCTCGATGCCGCCGCGGTCCGGGCCGGCGCCGGCGGCACGGTCCTGGTCGCCGGCGACGACGACCCCTACCTGCCGGAGGGCGTCGAGGCCGCATACGCCCGGCCGTTGCGGCTCACCGCGACGATCGTCGCGTCGGGCGGGCACCTGAGCACCGGCTCGGGGTACGGCCCGTGGCCGGCCGTGCTCGACTGGTGCGGCCGGGCCGAGCTCGCGTTCGGGTAGCCGTCGTCCCGCCGATCCGCCCGGCTGGCAGCATGTCGCGGGTGACGGAGACAGCGGTGTGGGCCGGCCGGCCGGTCGAACGGGTGCAACGGCGCACCGTCCGTACCCTCGCGCTCTGCCAGGCGGTCGGCGCGCTGGGCTTGGGAACGCTGCCGTCGGTCGGCATCCTGCTGGCGCAGCAGGTGACCCACAGCGACGTGTGGGCCGGCCTGGGCCGTACCGGCAGCACGCTCGGGGCGGCGCTGGCCGCGGTGCCGCTGGCCTCGCTGGCCGCCAGCCGTGGCCGGCGGGTCGCCCTGACCACCGGCTGGCTCGTCGCCGCGGCAGGTGCCCTGGTGCTGATCGCGGCGGCCCAGCTGCGCAACGTCCCGCTGCTGCTGGTCGGGCTCGCGATGGCCGGCGCCGGCACCGCGGCGCAGTACCAGGCCCGGTTCGCGGCCACCGATCTCGCGGCACCGGCGCAGAAGGCCCGCGCACTGAGCCGGGTGGTCTGGGTGGGGTCGATCGGGCTGGTGCTCGGGCCGAACCTGGGCACCCCCGGCGGCTGGGTGGCCCGCCACCTCGGTCTCGCCACCCTGGGCGGCACCTTCGTGCTGACCGCGTCGGCGCTGGCCACCGCCGGACTGGCGACCTGGTGGCTGCTGCGTCCGGACCCGCTCGGCCTGGCCCTGCAGCGCTCGGAGTCGCTGCCCGGGCCGATCGAGCCGAAGCTGGAACGGGAAACCGCCGCGCAGCGCGCGGTGCGGTTCGCCGCGGCGCGCGAGGCCTGGCAGCTCGCCCGGGCCAGTCCCACCCTGGCCGTCGCGCTCACCGCCATCGTGACCGCGCAGACGGTGATGGTCGCCGTCATGACGATGGCCCCGGTCCACATGGCCGACGAGGGCGGCTCGCTCACGGTCGTCGGCCTCACCATCAGCCTGCACATCGTCGGCATGTACTGGCTGGCGCCGCTGGCCGGCCTGGTGACCGACCGCGGCGGTGCCACCGCCGGCATCGTCACCGGCGCGGCGCTGTTCGCAGCCAGCTTCCTGCTCGCGATCGCCGACGCGTCCAGCATGTGGGTGGTCGCGGTCTCGCTGGTGCTGCTGGGCCTGGGCTGGTCGTTCATGAGCGTTGCCGGCGCGGCGAGCCTGTCCGACAGCATCGGCGGCTCGCGGCGTACCCGGCTGCAGGGCTTCGCCGACGGTTCGGCGAACCTGGTCGCGGCGCTCGGGGCGTTCCTCGGCGGGCCGCTGATGGCGGCCATCGGCTACGGCGGGCTCGCCACCGTCGCCTGGCTGGCGATGCTGCCGCTGGGATTCCTGCTCGTGCGTCGGCGTGCCACGCCGGGGCCCGGCCGGCCCGAACCGGTGGCGACCGGCTGATCCGGCCGGTTCACGGCCGCAGCGCGGCGTTCAGCCGGGCGGCTTGCCGGTGAAATCGTCAGCTCCGCGCGCATTGCGGGCTGGTAATCCCCGACTAGCAAGCTCAACGTGCCTAAGGTGTGTGGCATGGCCCGTGACGAGGGAGTTGCGCCCAGCCCAGAGCTGTCCAGGGTCGGCGCACGCCGGAGGAGCCGGCGGTCGGCCAGCTTGCTGCAGCGGTACGGCTGGCGGGCCTATGCGATTCCGGTACTCGCCGTTGTCTCGGTCGCGGCACTGTGGCATTCCACCTCCGCGGGCAGCCAGCCCCGGTCGGAGCCAGGGTCGGCCAGTCTGGCGGCGCCAACCCGGAAGGCTCCGACGCCCGCACGTGGCGTCCCCGAACCGCCTGCCCTGCCGAGCGCGCCGGCCTCGGCTCCGTACCCGGCCGCGTCCCTCCAACTCGGCGACGATGCCATCACCTGCGCCCACAACGGCCACCCCAGCCTGGTGGTGGTGTCCATCAGCAAGCAGCACGTGTGGATGTGCCAGGGAGCCAGGCAGGTCTATGACAGCCCGGCCACCACGGGTGAGACCGACAACGGCAATGCCACGCCGACCGGAAGTTGGACGATCCAGTCGCGGGAGACCAACCGGTACCTGGTCGGGCCGGGCTATCGCGACTACGTGCACTACTGGTTGCCGTTCTTCGGCGACTTCGGCTTTCACGACGCGACCTGGCAGCGCATGCCCTTCGGCTCCCCGGGCTATCGGACGGCGGGCTCGCACGGCTGCGTCCACCTGCCGATGACCGCGGTGCGGTGGCTCTATCAGTGGGCGCAGGTGGGCGCCACGATCGTCACCGTTCAGGCCTGACCTCCGCGAGGGCGGTGACCGGCCTCCCGGACCGCCGGGGTCGGTGGATCGCCGCGGCCCCGGCGGTGGTGAGGGGTACCACCAGCACCAGGGCGATGCTGCCGATCAGGCTGCTCGCAATCTCCGGTGCGAGGGCATCGCTGGTCAGGCTGTCCATCGTGGACTGGCCCGACAGGGAGAAGAGCAGGAGCAGCGGCAGGGCGGAGCCCGCGTAGGCCAGGACCAGGGAGTACACGGTCGAGGCGATGTGATCCCGGCCGATCCGCATCGCGGACGCGAAGGCCTCCCGACGGCCGGCCGCCCCGCCGCTCAACTCCGCCACCGCTGATGCCTGGGTGACCGTTACGTCGTTCAGCACGCCGAGCGCGCCGATCACCGCGCCGGCCAGGAAGAGCCCCGAGACGGTGGAGTGCGAACCCTGCAGGCTGAGGGTGGCGAACTCCTCACTCGACAGGCCCGTGATGCGCAGGCTGCCGACGAGTGCTGCCGCGAGCACCGCGGCCACGCTCATGCCGACCAGGGTGCCGACCATCGCGACACCGGTCGCACTGGACAGCCCGTGCGCGAGAGGCAGGACCACCAGCGTGATCGCGCTGCCCGCCAGCAGGGCCACCAGCAGCGGCGAGTGCCCGTCGACCAGCGCGGGCACCACATAGGTGACCAGCAGCAGGCCGGTGAACGCCAGCCCGGCGATCGCGGCGACCCCGCGCCAGCGGCCGACCAGCAGTGCCAGCAGCAGAAACGCCAGGCAGAGCGCCAGCAGCGGGCGACCGCGATCGATGTCGTCGAACTCGTACAGCGTCTGGCCGGACTGCACGGTCCGCGCGAGTCGGATGTGGTCGCCGGCGGTCAGCCGGGGCGAGGTCGGGCCGGGCGACAGGGTCAGCATCGTGACCTGATGCCGGTCCGGCCCGCTGGTGAGCAGCGCGACGACATTCGAGACGCAGGAGCCATCGGAGCCGCACTCCCCCTGCGCGACCGACTGCACGGTTGCGCCGACCACCTCGCCGTGCAACCTGTTGCCGGCGGGATCCGGATGGGCGGGCCAGCTCAGCGCGAGCGCGATCGCCACCACGATGCCGAGCAAGGCGAGCACGCCGACGATCCACCGCTGCGCCAGCACGTCCCTGTTCGCCGAGACCGCCGGTCGATGTGACGGAGCCACCGAGCCCTCCTGCCGTCCGAGCCTGCGCGCAGCATCGAACCAGACGCGGCTGTGTGGGTGGCTATCGGAACCCCGTTGTGCAGTTATCGGAAACCGATGTCATTATCGTTACCGGTGCCGGACGGGCCGGTACCGGGTCAGGAGCGTGAGACAGTGCGTCGTCGTTGGGTAATATCTGCCGTCACGGCAGGGGTAATGGTGCTTGCCGGGTGCAGCACCTCGGCCGGCCCCGGCGATGCCGGTTCCGGCGCGGGCAGGGTCGTCCCGGTGGTTGCGAGCATCAACGCGTGGGGCAGCATCCTGTCCCAGCTCGGCGGCAGCCACGTTCGTGCGACGTCGCTGATCGTCAATCCCGACACAGACCCGCACGACTACGAGCCGACTCCGAAGGATGCGAAGGCAATCGCCGGTGCCCGGCTGTTCGTCGAGAACGGCATCGGCTACGACTCCTGGGCGAGCAAGGCGGTGGCTGCCAACCCTGAGCCGGGACGGCTGGTGGTCAACGTCGGTGACGTGGTCGGCGTCCCGGCCGGGGGAAATCCGCACCGGTGGTACTCGCCGGCGGACGTCGCCGCGGTCGCCGACACGATCAGCGCCGACCTCGTCCGGCTCGATCCGGCCGACGCGGCGTACTTCCGGGGCAGGCGAGCGGAGTTTGCCACCACCGGCCTGGCGACGTACCACCAGCTGATCGACAAGATCCGGTCCACCTACGCGGGGACGCCCGTCGGTGCGAGCGAGTCGATCTTCGCGCCGCTGGCCGAGGCGCTGAAACTCGATCTGGTGACGCCGCCGTCGTTCCTGAAGGCGGTCAGCGAGGGAACCGACCCGCTGGTCTCGGACCTGAGGACAGTCGCCACCCAGGTGGCGAGCCACAAGATCAAGCTCTACGTCTACAACAGCCAGAACGCCACGCCGGATGTCGCGGCACAGGTCCGGGCCGCCCGGGCAGCCGGCATCCCGGTGACGACGGTGACCGAGACCCTGTCGCCGGCCAATGCCACGTTCCAGCAGTGGCAGTCCACGCAACTGCAGGCACTCGCCGCGGCGCTGCACCAGGCCACCGGTCGATAGGGTGGCCGGCTCACGGCCGCAGCGCGGCGTTCAGCCGGGCGGCCTGCCGGGTGAGGTGGTCACGCTCGGCCAGGGTGGTCGCGGCCCGGGCGGCCTCGGCGCAGAGCCGGGCGGCGGTGCCGAGGTCGCCGTCCCGCTCGCGCAGGTACGCCTCGACCGCCGCCCGCCGGGGCACCGCCGGCGGCACCTCGGCCAGCGCGGCCAGGCCGGCCCGGGCCCCGTCCGCCTCCCCTACCGCGACCGCCCGGTTCAGCAGCACGACCGGGCTGCCGGTGAGCCGGACGAGTTCGTCGTACCACTCCACGATCTGCACCCAGTCGGTCTCGGCCGCCGCCGGCGCGTCGGCGTGCAGCGCGGCGATCGCGGCCTGGGCCTGGTATTCCCCGAGCCGGTCGCGGGCCAGCGCCGCCTGCAGGATCCGCACCCCCTCCGCGATGAGCGCGGTGTCCCACCGAGACCGGTCCTGCTCGGCCAGCGGGACGAGCGCCCCGCCTGCCGTGGTGCGGGCCGGGCGCCGGGCATGGTGCAGCAGCATCAGCGCGAGCAGCCCGGCCGCCTCCGGGTCGTCGGCCAGCGCGGTGAGCTGCCGCATCAGCCGGATCGCTTCCTGGGCCAGGTCGAGTTCGCCGGTGTAGCCCTCGTTGAAGACCAGGTAGAGCACCCGCAGCACGGTGGCCAGGTCACCCGGCGCGTCGAGCCGGACGCCCGAGACGGTGCGCTTGGCCCGGCTGATGCGCTGGGCCATCGTCGCCTCGGGCACCAGGTAGGCTCGTGCGATCTGGCGGGTGGTCAGCCCGCCGACCGCGCGCAGCGTCAGCGCGACCGCCGAGGCGGGGCTGAGCGACGGATGCGCGCACCGGAAGTACAGCTGCAGGGTGTCATCGGTGTCGGCCGGCCCCGGCGCGGGCTCGGCCGCGACCCGGGCCTCGCGGGCCTGGCGGGCGGTGTCGGAGCGCAGCTCGTCCAGGAACTTGCGCCACGCGGCCGTGACCAGCCAGCCCTTCGGATCGGCCGGCGGGTCCTGCGGCCAGGTGTCGAGCGCCCGGATCAGCGCCTCCTGCACGGCGTCCTCGGCCGTCGCGAAGTCGACCCCGCGACGGACGAGGACGCCGGTCACCGCGGGAATCAGCTCCCGCAGCAGGGTCTCGTTCACTCCGTGACGGTCGGCGCGGCGGTCAGGAACGGCCGCAGCTCCAGCCACTCGTAGATCGGCCGGCCACCCGGGCCCGGTGCCGCCGACAGCTCGCCGGCCAGTTCCAGGGCCCGGTCGTAGCTCTCCACGTCGATCACCATCCAACCGGCGATCAGGTCCTTGGTCTCAGCGAACGGGCCGTCGGTGACCGGCGGCCGGCCCTCGCCGTCGTACCGGACGAACGTGCCCTCCGGCGAGAGCGCCTGGCCGTCCACGAACTCGCCGGTGCCCTCCAGCCTGGCCGCGAAATCGCGCATGTACTGGATGTGCGCGTCGACCTCGGCCGGCGTCCACTGGTCCATCGTGCCGAAGTCGACGTGCGGGGTCGGGCCGCCGCGGTAGTGCTTGAGCAGCAGGTACTTGGCCATCAGGGGTCCTCCTTCGGTGTGCCGCGACCCATTCTGGCCGCAGTCACCCCGGGGACGGAGCCGGCCGGCGGTTCTCGACACGGAGCGGGAGGAATTCTCGGCCCGGCCGGGCGCCGCACGCCTTCCGAGCCGGGTCTGAGAAGCCTGACCTGAGAGGGTCAGGCCCGAGAAGCCGGCGGGAAGGGGCCCACGGCTGCCTTCCCACTTCAACATATAGCGCACCAGGGGCCTTGCGGCAAGGCCCCGGTGATGCCGCAGAATCACCCCCTCACGACGAGAACACCCCGTCGACATCGGTACTTTCTGCATCGGAGCGGCTGCCCATGACCTCTCGCACGACCAGCGCGTTCACCCTGCCCGACAACCTGCGGGCCAAGGCCGACCCCGACCTCGTCGCCGCCGACGAGCAACATTTCGCCGCCATCGCCGAGAGCCTGCGGCATGCGATCGCCGACCTGTCCGGCCGGCTCGATGCCCTGCGCCGCGCTCCGGGCCGGTCTGGCCAGATCGCGCTGGAGCGGGACCTGGAGATCCACCGGCTGACCGGCCGGCTGCGGGCGCTGCGCCGGTTCGGCCTGGATCTCTGCCTCGGCCGGATCGTGCACGAGGCACGCCTGGAACCGGTCTACATCGGCCGGCTGGGGTTGACCGACGCCGACGGGCGGCGGCTGCTGCTCGACTGGCGCTCCCCTGCCGCCGAGCCGTTCTTCGGCGCCACCCACGCCAACCCGATGGGGCTGGCCAGCCGTCGCCGTTACCGCTGGACCGGCGGCCGGATCACCGACTACTGGGACGAGGTCTTCACCGCCGAGGGTTTGGCCGGACACGCCGCCTTGGACGACCAGTCCGCCTTCATCGCCAGCCTGGGCAGCAGCCGGTCGCCGCGGATGCGCGACGTGCTCGGCACCATCCAGGCCGACCAGGACGCGATCATCCGGGCGGGCTCGGCCGGTGCCCTGGTGGTGGACGGCGGCCCGGGCACCGGCAAGACCGTGGTGGCGCTGCACCGGGCGGCGTACCTGCTCTACACCGATCCGAAGCTCGGGCATCGCCGGGGCGGGGTGCTGGTGGTCGGCCCGCACCAGCCCTATCTCGACTACGTGGCCGACGTGCTGCCCAGCCTCGGTGAGGACGGCGTGCAGACCTGCACCCTGCGCGACCTGGTGCCAGAGGGCGCGCAGGCCGGCCCGGAGACCGATCCGGAGGTGGCCCGGCTGAAGGCCTCGGCGCGGCTGGTGCGGGCGATCGAGGCGGCGGTGCGGTTCTACGAGGAGCCACCGGCCACCGGCCTGCCGGTCAGCACCCCGTGGTCGCAGGTGCAGCTGACCGCGGCCGACTGGGCGGAGGCGTTCGAGGCGGTCGCGCCGGGCACGCCGCACAACGAGGCGCGCCAGCAAATCCTCGACGAGCTGGTCGCGATCCTGCTCGACAAGCACGACCCGGACGAGGTGACGGCCGAGGTGGAGGCCGCGCTGCGCCACCACACCGGCCTGCGCGCCGCACTGTCCCGGGCGTGGCCGCTGATCGAGGCCACCGAACTCGTCACCGATCTGTGGACGGTGCCGGCCTACCTGCGCCGCTGCGCGCCCTGGCTGACCGCTGACGAGGCGCGCCGGTTGCAACGCGCGGAGGGCCGCTGGACGGTCGCGGATCTGCCGTTGCTGGACGCGGCCCGGTTGCGGCTCGGCGATTCCGGTGCCGAACGGCGCGAGCAGGAACGGGCCGCCGGCATCGCCGGCCAGCGCGCCCGGATGTCCCGGGTGATCGATGACCTGATCGCCGCCGACGACTCCGAGCTGCTGCTGATGACCAGCCTGCGCCACGAGGACCTGCGCGACGCCCTCGTCGACGAGGACGCGCTGCCCGCGGCCGCCGCGGACCCGCTGGCCGGCCCGTTCGCGCACGTCATCGTCGACGAGGCGCAGGAACTCACCGACGCCGAGTGGCAGATGCTGCTCACCCGCTGCCCGTCCGGCAGCTTCACCGTGGTCGGTGACCGCGCCCAGGCCCGGCACGGTTTTACCGAGTCCTGGGCCGAGAGGCTGGAACGGGTCGGCCTCGGCCGGCCCCGGCTGGCCACATTGACCGTCAACTACCGGACGCCGGCCGAGGTGATGGCCGAGGCCGAGCCGGTGATCCGGGCTGCCCTGCCGGACGCGAACGTGCCGATGTCCATCCGCAGCACCGGAATCCCGGTTCGACGCGGTACGACCTCCGACCTGGCCGGGCTCCTGGACGGCTGGCTGGCCGCGCACGCCGAGGGGGTCGCCTGCGTCGTCGGCGATGCGGACTTCAGGCCGCCGCCCCGGGCCCGGTCGCTGGCCCCCGAACTGGTCAAGGGGCTGGAGTTCGACCTGGTGGTGCTGGTCGAACCGGACCGGTTCGGCGACGGCATCGAAGGCGCGGTGGACCGGTACGTCGCGATGACCCGCGCGACCCAGCAGCTGGTCGTGCTGGCTCAGCCGGCAGCTCGGAGTGCATAGGTCAGGATCGCGTTGCCGGCGCTGGTGATCTGGCCGTCGACCAGGCGCAGCCGGGTCAGCGGCACGCTCTCGTCGAAGAGCCGCCGGCCCTCGTTGGTGACCGCCGGGTGCATCGTCAGGGTCAGGTGGTCGATCACGCCGGCCAGGAAGAGCGAGCGGGTGGTCTCGATGCCGCCTACGACGCTGATGTCGCCGCCGTCGTCCTGCTCGCGGAGCGCGCGCACGTACTCGACCGGATCTCCCGTGATCAGCGTGCTGTTCCAGCCCAGCTCGCCGGTCAGCGAGCTGCCGACGACGTGCTTGCGGACCGGGTTGATGAACTGGCCGAACGGGTCGTCGGCGCTCGGCCAGTATTCCGACCATTCCTGCCACAGCTTGCGGCCGATGATCACGTCGGTGACGGGGCCGATCGCGCGCCCCATCATCGCGCCCTCCTCAGGGCCGAACGCGTCGAACTGGAACAGGTTGGGGCTCTCGACCACTCCGTTGACGGAGCAGAAGAAGTGTGCGCTGGTGGTGCGGCTCATCGTGTTGTCCCTTCTCGGCGAACTCGGGCGAACGTTAGCGGGTCGGTCTGACACTTTCGCTTGCTGGTCATCGGACAGGCTGCGGGCGGGAAATTTGGCCGAACCGTCTAGGTGCTCGCCAGTCCGTCAGCGGTTCGGGTTCTGACGTTGGGTGAGCATGGGTATTGCTGTGCGGGGCTACGGGGTTGCGTTACGTCCGTCAGCAGTTCAACCCCTGACGTTCGGTGAGCAATGTGGTCTCGCGCGGGGCCGCTGGGTGCGTCTCATCGCCGGAGGTTCGAGTGCTGACGCTTGGTGAGTACTGCGCTTCTCGCGTGCAGGGCTGTGGGTTGCGATTCGTCCGTCAGCAGTTGAACTACTGATGCTCGGCGTGCACCTACCAGCCGCGGCGTCAGGTGAGAATCTGCTTATAGATACGCAAGAATCTCAAACCACGGGGGTACAATCGAACACATGGACGAATCGGGGTTAAGCTGCCTCTCGGTGGCGGAGCTGCGTTCGTCTGTGCGGGGGTTGCAGCGTGAGGTGATCGCGTTGCAGTACCGGCAGCTTGCGGTGTTGGCCGAGCTGGAGTCGCGGGGTTTCGAGGGTCTGGGTCTGCGGGGGTTGCCGGATCTGATTCAGGTCGAGCTGAACGTGACTCGGCGGGTCGCGAAGGGGATGGCGCAGCAGGTGGCACGGTTCGCCGAGCGGTGGTCGGTGACCGGCGAGCGACTGGAACCGGTTTACCCCTTGACTGCCGAGGAATTCGCCGCCGGAGAGCTCAGCGGTGACCACGCGAGCGTGGTTGCCGACGTGATCGAGACGTTGCCGGCACCTGCTCGGGCCGAGCACGCCGCGACGGTCGAGACGACCCTGGTCGAGTTGGCGGCCGAGCACGACCCGCGAACGCTGAAACAGCTCGGCCAGCGCATCCTTGCCCACCTCGATCCCGACGGGGCCGCCCCTACCGAGCGCACCCAGGCTGCGGTCCGTGATCTGTCGTTGCGTCCGGCGCCGGATGGCCTGGTCCGCATTGAGGGACTGCTCACGCCTGCCTGCGCCGCGGTCTGGGAAGCCGCGCTCACCCCCTTGTCTGCGCAGCGTCAGCCTGATGATCTGGGTGCCGATACCCGCAGCATCGCCCAGCGCTGGCACGACGCTTTCGAACAGGCCGGACAGATGTTGCTCGACTCGGGCAACCTGCCCAGCCAGGCCGGACTACCCGCTCAGCTGATCATCACCGTCGACCTGCATGACCTCGAACGCCGCACCGGACGGGCAACCACTCATCACGGCGGAAGCCTCACCATCCGCGAAGCCCTCCGGCTGGCCGCCGACGCCGACGTCATCCCGGTCGTGCTCGACCAGGACCTCGGCATCCTCGCCCACGGCCGCGGCAAACGACTCGCCACCCCGGGCCAGCGGAAGGCGCTGTTCGCACGGGATCGCGGCTGCACGTTCCCCGGTTGCACTCGCACCGCCGCCCAATCCGAAATCCACCACGCCACCGACTGGACCAACGGCGGCCCCACCGACCTCGACAACCTCGCGGTCGCCTGCGGGTTCCATAACAACGACGGGCCGAAAATGGGCTGGACGACGGTGTTCATCGACGGCCACCCCCACTGGAAGCCACCCGCCTGGCGCGACCCCGACCAACGACCACGCCGCAACTGGATCCACCACCCCGAACAACTCTCCCACCACCGGACACCACAACTGACCTGACCTATCGCACGAGCATGGCGCCTCCTTCTCTCGCTGTGGCTCACTGCCCGACGTAGCGCGCCAGGTGCTGCCCGGTCAGTGTCGAGCGGGCCGCGACCAGGTCGGCCGGGGTGCCCTCGAAGACGATCCGGCCGCCGTCGTGGCCCGCGCCCGGTCCGAGGTCGACGATCCAGTCCGCATGCGCCATCACGGCCTGGTGATGTTCGATGACGATCACCGAACGGCCCGAGTCCACCCGCCGGTCGAGGAGGCCGAGCAACTGCGCGACGTCGGCCAGGTGCAGGCCGGCGGTGGGCTCGTCCAGCACGTAGACGGTGCCCTTGTCGGCCAGCTGGGCGGCCAGCTTCAGCCGCTGCCGCTCGCCGCCCGAGAGCGTCGTGAGCGGTTGGCCCAGGGTGAGGTAGCCCAGGCCCACGTCGACGAGCCGGCCGAGCACAGTCTGGGCGGCCGGCGTCCGGGCCTCACCGGTGCCGAAGAACCCGGCCGCCTCGGCCACCGGCATCGCCAGCACCTCGCTGATGTCCTTGCCGGCCAGGCGATACTCCAACACCGAGGCGTCGAAGCGGCGGCCCTCGCACACCTCGCAGACGGTGCTGACCCCGGCCATCATCGCCAGGTCGGTGTAGACGACGCCGGCCCCGTTGCAGGCCGGGCAGGCGCCCTCGGAGTTGGCGCTGAAGAGCGCGGGCTTTACCCCGTTGGCCTTGGCGAACGCCTTGCGGACCGGTTCGAGCAGGCCGGTGTAGGTGGCCGGATTGCTGCGCCGCGAGCCGCGGATCGGGCTCTGGTCGACGACCACCACGCCCTCCCGGCCCGCGACCGAGCCGTCGACCAGCGAACTCTTGCCCGAACCCGCGACGCCGGTCAGTACGGTGAGCACGCCGAGCGGGAGGTCGACGTCGACGTCCCGCAGGTTGTGGAGATCGGCGCCGCGTACCGGCAGCACACCGGTCGGGTTGCGCAGCTGGTCCTTCAGCTGGGCGCGATCGTCCAGATGCCGGCCGGTGACCGTGCCGCTGGCGTGCAGGCCGGCCACGCTGCCTTGGTAGACCAGCTCGCCACCAGCTGTGCCGGCACCGGGGCCGAGGTCGACCACATGGTCCGCGATCGCGATCGCCTCGGGCTTGTGCTCCACCACCAGCACGGTGTTGCCCTTGTCGCGCAGGCGGATCAGCAGCCCGTTCATTCGCTGGATGTCGTGCGGGTGCAGGCCGACGGTCGGCTCGTCGAAGACGTAGGTGACGTCGGTGAGCGACGAGCCGAGATGCCCGATCATCTTCACCCGCTGCGCCTCGCCGCCGGACAGCGTGCCGGACGGCCGGTCCAGCGACAGGTAGCCCAGGCCGATCTCGGCGAACGAGTCCAGCGTCGCCCGCAGCGAGGCCAGCAGCGGCGCGACCGACGGCTCGGCGAGCTCGGCGACCCAGCCGGCGAGGTCGTTGAGCTGCATGGCGCACGCGTCGGCGATGCTGAGACCGTTGATCTTTGCCGACCTGGCCGCCTCGCTGAGCCGGGTGCCGGCGCAGTCCGGGCAGGTGGTGAAGGTGACCGCCCGCTCGACGAAGGCCCGGACGTGCGGTTGCAGCGCGTCGACGTCCTTGGCCAGCATCGACCTCTGCAGCCGCGGGATCAGGCCCTCGTAGGTCATGTTGATGCCCTCGATCTTCATCCGCACCGGTTCGTGGTGCAGGAAGTCGAAGAGCTGCTTCTTGGTGTACTTGGCGATCGGTCGGTCCGGGTCGACGAAGCCGGACGAGGCGTAGAGCCGGTAGTTCCAGCCGCCCGGCGTGTAACCGGGGATGGTCAGTGCCCCCTCGCTGAGCGACTTGCTGTCGTCGTAGAGCTGGGCCAGATCGATGTCGTTCACGCTGCCCATGCCCTCGCAGCGCGGGCACATGCCGCCGGTACGGGTGAAGCTGGCCCGCACCGCCCGGGTCCGGCCCTCGCCCCGTTCGACGGTGATCGCACCGCTGGCCGAGACCGACGGGACGTTGAACGCGAACGCCGACGGCGGCCCGGCGTACGGGGTGCCCAGCCTGCTGAAGAGGATCCGCAGCATCGCGTTGGCGTCGGTCACGGTGCCGACCGTGGAGCGGGCGTTCGCGCCGAGCCGTTCCTGGTCGACGATGATCGCGGTGGTCAGCCCGTCGAGCACGTCGACCTCGGGCCGCGCCAGGGTCGGCATGAAGCCCTGCACGAACGCGCTGTAGGTCTCGTTGATCAGCCGTTGCGACTCGGCGGCGATGGTGCCGAAGACCAGCGAGCTCTTGCCGGAGCCGGACACCCCGGTGAACACGGTCAATCGCCGCTTGGGGATCTCGACGTCGACATCCTTGAGGTTGTTCTCCCGCGCGCCGAGCACCCGGATCAGGTCGTGGCTGTCGGCGGCATGCATGCTCATCGGGTCTCCGTCGTCGTCGGTGCCAGGTGCTGGATCAGGAAGGCCGCCCAGGCCTCCTCGTCGTCGAGCCCGGCTCCGGCATGCGGACCGGTCCGGGCCCGGAGCTGCTTGTCGGCGGCCGCGAACTCGCCGAACAGGTCGAACTGCCCGCGGCGCTGGTAGATCTCGTCGTCCCACTGCACGTGCTGCAGCAGCGGCGCCGTGATGCGCCGGGCGGCGGCGGCGATCCGTTCGGCGTTGTGCACCCGGCGGTCGATCAGCTCGCTCTGCTCGAGTCCGAGCGTGCCGAACACCGCGCACCGCAGCCGGTCGCCGAGCGCGGCAGCGACCGGGATGCCGTACCGGGAGCCCATCGACGACCCGAACACGCCCACCCGGTCACCGGCCACCGCGCCCGTGGCGGCGACCAGGTCGAGCACGTCGAGCCA